>NZ_JBYSXD010000042.1:10148-43427 GCF_058781865.1 Arthrobacter sp. FW306-1B-F12A | reverse complement strand
GAGCAGGTGCGGCGGATGCGGGGCTGGGTGTGGCGGGCCACCGTGCGGCGGATGCGGGGCACCGTGCGGGGCTGGGTGAGGCGGACCGCCGTCGGGCTCGGTCTCCCCAGCTGAGGCTTCGGGCACCGTCCCGGCTCTCTCGGGATCGGTTCCCGTGGCGGCATCGTTGGATTCCTCCGCCGCGAGCCCGTAATAGCTGTAGAGTTCCTGTTCCTGCGTCTCCGTGATCACGCCGCGGTCGCTCTCGATGCGCGGGCCGTTCTTCACTTTGTCCTTGGCAAAGGCCACCCTGATCACTGAATTCTCAATGCTGGCTCCGGAAAGCGGGGCGAAAGACTCGGACATGCCGAACAAGCCGGTCCGCACGGTGACAAACACAGGATCCCCGGAATCACCGCTCGTGAAGACCTGTTCAACTGAACCGATTTTCTCCCCGGCGGCGTCTACCACAATCCCTCCGTTGAGGACGATGTTGTCGATGTCCCGCAGGCTGAGCATGATGCAGATCCTTCCCGTATCGGGGTTCCGGCGGTACCGGCCAAGCTGTTCTACATTCTGTCCTGAATCTTCGCGCCCGGCGACAGGGTCCGTCTCTGCCGAACGCACTCACTGGCCAGCGATTGCCAGCACTGCCACCGCTGCGAACACCGTCAGAGGCGCAACAATCAGGCCGAAGATCGCATAGCCCTTCCACGTAATCAGCACATTCATGCGCATGAGCCGATCGTGCCACAAAAGGGTGGCCAAGGAGGCCCACGGTGTGATGATCGGGCCCGCATTGACTCCGATCAGCAAGGCCGCCATTCGCACAGGCGACCCGGCCAGCGGTTCTGCCAGCAGGTACGCAGGCAAATTGTTGAGGACATTGGAACCGGCGGCGCCTGTCGCGGCAAGCCGAACCAGATCCATAAAGCCCTGGCCTTGTCCGGCCAGCTGACTCAGCAACACGGGAGCCCCCAGATGCCTGGCTGCTTCCATCACCAGAAAGAGGCCGGAAGCGAACAGCAACAAGGACCATGGAATCAGCGACACCTTGAGAACCCGCGGGCGCCGTAACGCGAACACCACACCAAGAACCATTGCACCGGCCAGGGCCGGGATCCAGACCGGGACCCCGGACACCAGCGCGGGTAGCAGCAGCGCCAGCACCACGGCGCTGCACGCGAGCAGGACCCGGTCCGCCGCAGGCCTGGAATCAGCCCCGGCCGGCTGATCCGGCCTGATCCGTCCGACCGGGATCCGTGAATAGCGGTTGCGCAGATCCCGCCGGAAGACGACGGCGATGAACAGCAGGGGTACGACGACGGCGGCAAGCGAAGGGGCCCACATCAGGCCGGCAAACCCGCCCGGAGTAATACCGCCAAGGCTGTGCTGGGCCAGAAGGTTGGTCAGGTTGGAAATGGGCAGCAGCAGGCTTGCCGTGTTGGCCAGCCACACCGTCGTCAGCGCGAAGGGCAGGGCCGGCAGTCCGGCTTGCCGCGTCACGCTGACCACCACGGGGGTCAGCAGCACCGCCGTCGTGTCCAAAGAGAGGAAGACGGTACTCAGCGTCGCGAATGCCGCCAGTAACAGCCACAAAAGAATGCTGTATCCGCGGCCCCAATAGCGGAGCCGGCGGGCAGTCCAAAGGAACACTCCAGCCTCACTGCACAGCTCAGTAACAACCGTCATCGCGACGACAAACAGCAGAATCGGCGCCACCCGATCCACAAGTGCCACTAGATCGGTGAAAGGCAGGGCGCCGGTGGCGATCGCCACGGCTCCGGCCGCAAGGAGGACCGCTCCAATGATCGCCAGACGCATGAACGGAGTCTATTCCCCGGCTAAGCTCGGATCACGTCGATACTGACTGAATCCCTGCTTGACGGAAAACAGAGGTGCAACCGTGACGCTTGCCGAAGACAACCTCAACCAGCCAATTCGCATCCAATTCGAGGCATTCATCGATGAGCACCGGCGCGCGCTCAATGACTGCTTGAACGGGTTGACGGAGGAACAGGTCCGGCGGTCATTGGTGCCGTCCCGGACCACCCTGCTGGGCCTCGTAAAACATGCGACCTTCGTGGAGAAGGTCTGGTTCGACGAAGCCATCACGTGCCGTTCGCGCGCGGAGATCGGCATCCCTGCGACGCCGGATGAGTCTTTTATCCTCGACGACGGCGACACCATCGCTTCAATCCAGCAGGCACACCGCGAGGCATGCGAAGCATCGCGCCGGGCGTCATCGTCCTTGGGGCTCGACGACATGCTCAACGGCAACCGACGCGGCCCGCTCCCGCTGCGCTGGGTGTACCTCCACATGCTGCGCGAGCTTGCGCAACACTGCGGGCACGCGGACATCCTGCGGGAACAAATCACCGCACCCAAGTGACTCGCAATAGATGTCGTTTAGGGCGCTCTAAACGACATCTACTGCTAGTTAGTTGGGCAGGGGAGGCAGTTGGCGCGAAAACCCTACTCGATCCCCGCGAACAGCTCGTTCAGCTCGGCCGTCAGCTGTTTGCGCATTGCCGGCGTGCCAATCTCCCTGCCATCCACGTGGTTGACGGGCGCGATGAGCCGGATGCTCGAGATCAGCCACACCGCGTCCGCGTCGAACAGGTCTTCCGGGACCAGCGGGCCGTAGCCGAGCTCCCAGCCCGCTGCCTTCGCTTTGGAGAACAGCGCGTCCTGGGACGTGCCGGGCAGGATGCCGCTGTCCAGCTGCGGAGTGATGAGGCGCTTGACCGTGCGCACCGAGCCGGCGCCGTCGTCGACCGTTTCGACGTGGGCCAGCAACACCGTGGAGGTCGGGCCCTCCAGGACGCGGCCGTCCGTTGACGTGAAGATTGCGTCGTCCGCACCTTGCTTGTGCGCGTAGCGCAGCGCGGCCATGTTCACCGCGTAGGAGAGCGTCTTGGCGCCGAGCAGCAGCCAGGGGGCGCGGTCGCCCGCTTCAGTGTCAAAGCCACGGTCAAGGAGTACGACGTCGATGCCCGTCTCGCGCTGCCGGCGACTGCCCGCGGGGGACGGCGAAGCCTGGATCCAGCACGTGGGAGTCGAGGCGCCTTCCACCCCACGCGTCACCAGCAGCTTGACCACTACCTCGTCTTCGGCCGGGCTCGGCGCGGGGAAGGCGTCCCGGAATTCGGTGATCGCGGTGTCGATCGCCCGGCGCCAGACGTCCTGCCCGGGAATGTTGAGGTCCAGTGCGCGGGCTGAGCTCTCAAGCCTGTTCAGGTGCGCTTGCACCTTGCGCGCACGGCCCTCGACGGCGAGCAGCGACTCGAAGACGCCGTCGCCCCGGGTGGCGCCCAGGTCGGTTGCCATGAGCTGTGGCTGGCTGGAATCGGCGACGCGGCCGTTTTTGAACGCTGGATCCAGGAAAACGAGGACCGTCGAGGCAGGTAAAGTCATGCTTCCAGCTTAGTGCTGGCCCACAGGACGAACAGTCGCGAGCGGTGCGCCCGATAGGCTGGGCTGACTGTTGGTTCTTTGACTAACTATTCGATCGTGGGGGTGTGGGGTGCTGTTTCCTTTTCAGTTCGGGGTTGAGTGGACCTGGCTCCTCAGCGCGTGGGCCGTCGTCGAGATTATCCTGAGGGTGGTGCTGCTGGGCGTCATCCCCGGTAACCGCCGCCCCACCACGGCCATGGCGTGGCTCCTGGCCGTCTTCCTCGTTCCCTCCGTCGGCTTCGTCCTGTTCCTGTTGTTCGGCAATTTCCGCTTGTCCCGCCGTCGTCGTGAACAGCAGGAGGAAGTCAACGATCGGGTGCGTGCAGGCACGTCGGCGCTCGCCGACGTCGTCAGCACGTACTCGGGACCCGAATGGGTGACGTCGGCCGGTGAACTGAACCGGCGGCTGGGATCCTTGCCGATGGTGGACGGCAACTCCGTGGAGCTCTTCCCCGGCTACGAAGAGTCCATCAAAGCCATGGCGGAAGCGGTCAAGGGGGCCAAGAAGTTCGTCAACGCGGAGTTCTACATCATGAGCAGCGACTCAGTCACAGACGAACTGCTCACCGAGTTGGAAAAGGCAGCCGCGCGCGGCGTCAACGTCCGCCTTCTGTTCGACCACATCGGCACGCTGCGGATTCCCGGCTACCGAAAGCTGGTCCGCAGGCTCAAGCGCGGCCAGATCCAGTGGCGCCGCATGTTGCCGCTGTTGCCAATCCATGGCCAGTGGCGCCGTCCGGATTTGCGGAACCACCGGAAAATCCTGGTGATCGACGGCGAAATTGCCTTCACGGGTTCCCAGAACCTGATTGAGCCCTCCTACAACAACCCCAAGCACCGACGCGCCGGGCGCAAATGGGTGGAGCTTATGGCGCGGATGGAGGGGCCGATCGTTGCAACCCTCAACGTCGTCTTCGCCACCGACTGGCTGAGCGAAACCGACGAATCCCTCGAACATCAACTGCAAGTCGCGGTCCAGGCAACACCGGGCAGGATGACCGCACAGGTGGTTCCGAGCGGCCCGGGGTTCGTCACGGAAAACAACCTCCGCCTGTTCAATACGCTGATCTACTCGGCCCAGCACCGCATCTCGATCTGCAGCCCGTACTTCGTGCCCGACGATTCCCTGCTGTACGCCATCACGACGGCGGCCCAGCGTGGCGTCGACGTGGAACTTTTCGTCTCCGAGAAGGGCGACCAGTTCCTGGTCCACCATGCGCAGCGGTCCTACTACGAGGCGCTGCTGGAAGCCGGGGTACGGATCTACCTGTACCGCGCGCCGTACGTCCTGCACGCCAAGCACTTCACCATTGACGAAGAAGTGGCCGTCCTCGGTTCCAGCAACATGGACATGCGTTCCTTCTCGCTCAACATGGAGGTGTCCGTGATGCTCCTGGGCGCCGAAGCCGTGGACAGCATGCGCTCCGTGGAGTCGAGCTACAGGGAAATGTGCCGCGAGCTGACCCTGGAGGGCTGGTTGCACCGGCCGATGCTTGCCAAATACGTGGACAATGTAGCGCGGCTGACGGCGACCCTACAGTAGGGACTCAGTCCTCGCAGGCCTCGTCCGCAGGTTCGCCGTGGATCCTCGACAGCAATCCATGGAGTTGCTGGAGCTCATCAGCGGAGAATCCCGCAAAGGCCTCCTGCTCGACGTCGGCCACCGCAACTTCAATGGATGCCACCGCGCGTTTGCCTTCCGCGGTGATTTCTACGATATGACGACGGCGGTCCGCGGGGTCCCGGCGTCGTTCCGCCAGCCCTTGGCGCTCAAGGTCGTTCAGGACCGCTACTAGTCCGCTCGCGTCGATGGAGAGAGCATCGATCAGGCCCTGCTGACTGAGCGGGCCGGACTCGTCAAGCCGGCACAGCAGCACGGCATGCCTCGGGCTGAGCCCGGAGGAGTCCAGCGCTTGGCGGAGGCGCGTATTCATGATGCGCCCGTGACGCGCAAGGAGGAACCCCAGTTGCTTTCCCGCTGCCGAAGAACTCATCAGGAAAATCTTATCACTGAGGAAATTATTGATAACCAACAATCGTTGTCATTCATAAACGATCTGGGCGGCACAAGCCGCGCAGCGTGAGCTTTCTACCGAGGGAGTTGCCATGAATGACCAGGCTCAGCACCCCACTGTGGTGGTTATCGGCGGAGGCTACGGCGGGATTTCCGTAGCCAAGGCGTTGGACGAACACGCGACGGTTACCTTGGTGGAACCCAAGGACGCTTTCGTACACAACATTGCGGCCCTCCGATCTGTGGTCCAAACCGATTTCCTGCCGCGGATGTTCCTTCCCTATGACCGCCTGTTGGCGCATGGAGAGGTACTCCGGGACCGCGCTGTCCGGGTGGACGGGCACACGGTCGAGCTGGCTTCGGGTGCCAGCCTGGCGCCGGACTACCTTGTCCTCGCCAGCGGTTCCAGCTACCCCTTCCCGGCCAAAAGCGATCGAATGGTCACCAGCGACGCCATCGCCCGCTACCAAGCCGCACATGACGACCTCAAACGTGCAGACAAGGTGATGCTGCTGGGCGCCGGGGCGGTAGGCCTTGAGTTCGCAGGCGAGATCGCGGCGGCATGGCCGGAGAAGGACATCGTGATGGTAGATGTGGCGGCGGACATCCTTCCCGGGCCCTACGATCCACGGCTGCGGATTGAGGTCAACCGGCAGTTGGATGAACTCGGCGTACGCCGGATTCTGGGAAGCCCGTTGGTGCAGTTGCCTCCTGTTCCTGCGGGTGAATTTGCCACCTTTACCGTCAACACCGCGGACGGTACCGCCATCCAGGCGGACATTTGGTTCCGCTGCTATGGAATAGCCCCGCAGACGGACTATGTGGCGGGAGGCCTCCTTGCCGCGCGGAACGCCGAGGGATACCTTGACGTCACCCCCGAACTCCGCGTTGCGGGCTTCGAGAACGTCTACGCTTTGGGCGACATTTCGGCGATCGACGTGAACAAAGCGGGCGTCGCGGGTCGCGAGGCCGCAGTGGTTGCCAAGAACATCCAAGCCCAGATCGAAGGCTCCACGGATCTGGCCGCTTACACGCCGTCGAAGCCCGTCATCATCCTTCCGTTGGGACCGTCCGGCGGCTCGGGACAACTGCCCGACGGCGAGATCGCCAGCCCGGAGCTGATTTCCCAGATCAAGGGCCAACACATGATGATCGACCGCTATGTCGAAATGTTGAACCTCGGCGCTTGAGCTGTCCGCTTCCGCTGACTGCTAGCCGAGGACGGCGTTGACGAGTTTGACCAGTTCCGCCGCGGAGTCCGCGGTGACAGTGGCGCCCGTCTTGATCGCTGTGGCTCCGAGATTGCCTTTCACACCGGTCACGGTCAGTGTGGTCACCTTCTGGCCCGACGGCAGGACCTGGGTGCTCAATGCTCCCGTTGACTGGTCCCCGCTGGTCTTCTGCGGCAACGGCTGGGTCTGGGTAGTGACCTTCTGCCCGCCCACCTCGATCGTGAAGGTGGAACACTGCGCCAGGGCATCAGCGGATTTCTTCGTCTGGCCGGCCAGGACGGCGGGGTCCTTCACCGCCAGGGCGGTGATCACTGTGACGGACTTATCCGCCGCCGAAATGCTCTCCCCTGCCGCATACGTCGCACCGTCCGGGACTTGCGCGTTGGTGTTCGCCAACGCTGCGCACGCCGGGGGTGTGATGACGGCGGACGCGAGCATCTGCTTCGCCGCGATGATGCCTTGATCGAGCTGCGCGGCAGGCACCACGGTCAAGGGCTTGCCCTGGTCATCCTTCAACTGCGCGACGATCGACGCAAGTTCCTCGTTGGTGTACGCCTTCGGTGTAGGAGTTGGTGTAGGCGTCGGTGTCGAGGAAGAAGCGGCGGCGTTGCCCGGATTTGCGGGACCTCCGCAGCCGGTCAACGCCAGTACGCCAGCAAAGAGAATCCCGAGCGGTGCGAGCATTTTTTTCATGTGTAGACCCCAATTTTTGTGGCGGCACGGCCTTCCCGGTGGTAGCGCCGGCTTCGCGCACATGTGGTGGTTCAGTACTCGCCCTTGATCACGAAGTAGGAGCCGCGGATGACGCCTGCCAGCTTCGACTTCTGGCGAGCGAATTTGAAGCGTGACGCCAGTTCTTCCGGAATCTCCATGCCGTCCGAGAGCTTGAATCCGACAGCCCGCTTCCCGTCGGCCTCGATGCTGTACATAACGTTGACCGACAACCCGGACTCGTAGAAGACGTAGGCCATCCGCAAACCGTCGACGTCGAAGGCGGTTGCTTCCAGCGGGCGGGAGCTGATGACGATGTCACGCTCCTCCTTCAGGATGCGGCTCACGCGCTCGACGACTTCCGGAACCTCGCCGGCAGGGCTCACTGTGAAGACGTGGCCGTACTTGTTCCGGTAGTAGCGGCCCTCGTTGGCGCGCAACCCGGCAAGCGCCTCGGCAACGGGAGACGATTCCAGTCCGACGGTAGAGACATTCTCGAAGTCAACGATGTACGGCATGCACCCTCCTGGTAAGACGTAGTGGGACCAATGCTAACGTGACGGCGTGCGGGCACTACCAAGGGGGCTTTCCTTCGCGCCGCAATGGGGCGATTCTGGAATTCCAAGCATGTTTGGAAGCGTTCTTCGGAGGCGTCATGGCGCGGAAAAACGAGTCCCCGGCTGTGCAGGCACCGCCCGAGCCGGGAGACGAATACCCTGAGAAAGTCCGGATCCTCGCCGAAGGCCGATTGGTCAGCGACAGGCTGTGGAACGCGGACCTCGCACCCGCCCGGCAACGCAACTGGAGGGTCCGCAGCCTCTTCGCCCTGTGGATGTGCGACGTCCACAGCATCGCCGGTTACACTTTCGCGGCCGGCCTCTTCATCACGGGACTGGTGGGCTGGCAAGTCTTCCTGGCCCTGGTCCTCGGCATTACGCTGGTCTACTTCCTCATGAACTTCGCCGGGACGGCCGGGCAGAAAACGGGCGTACCGTATCCGGTCTTGGCTCGGATGTCCTTCGGCCTGTTCGGCGCCAACCTGGCTGCCCTGATCCGGGCACTCATCGCCATCGCCTGGTACGGCATCCAGACCTGGCTCGCTTCGGAAGCCGTGCTGGTACTGCTGTTTTCCGTGTGGCCCCAGTTGACGTCGCTCGACGGTCCGGACGTGCCCCGCCTCCTTGGCCTGACGCCGCTTGGTTGGGCGGCTTTCCTGGTCCTCTGGGCGGTCCAGCTGCTGGTCATCCGGCGCGGCATGGAGACGGTCCGGAAGTTCCAGGATTGGGCGGGCCCTGCAATCTGGGTGGCCATGTTCGCGCTCGCAATCTACATCCTGACGCAAGCGGGCAACAAGTTCAGCCTCTCGATCCCCGGCGTCGCGCCCTTGGACGGCCCGGCAGCCCTGACCCAGTTCTTCTCTGCCATCGCCCTCACAGTCACCTACTTTGCCGCGCTTCTCCTGAACTTTTGCGATTTCTCCCGGTTCGCACCAGACCGGAAGACCATCCTGCGCGGCAACTTCTGGGGCCTGCCCGTGAACTTCATCGCGTTCGCCCTGGTCACAGTGGTGGTCACAGCCGGTGCGGCGTCCTACTTCTCCGCAGACCAGTACCGCGGGCAGGACATGTTCAAGGTCATCACCGATCCCGTGGCGATCGTCCAGGCGATCAAGAATCCGTGGATCACCATCATCGCCGCCGTGACGTTCGTGGTGGCCACGATCGGCATCAATGTGGTGGCCAACTTCGTTTCGGCCTCCTACGACCTCGCCAACGTGGCCCCGCACAGGATCGACTTCCGCCGCGGCGGCCTCATCAGCGCGGTGTTGGCAATCGTGATCCTGCCCTGGAACCTCTTCAGCAGTCCCGTAGTGATCGTGTACTTCCTGGGCGGCCTGGGCGCGCTTCTCGGTCCGCTGTTCGGGGTCATCTTCACGGACTTCTTCCGCATCCGGCACCAGCGGTGCAAGGTCTCGGACCTGTACCACGAGGACGAGAAAGGCCTCTACTTCTACACCAAGGGCTGGAACCTCAAGGCCATTGCGGCGCTGGTCCCTGCCGCCGTCGTCGCAGGTGTTTTGGCCCTGGTCCCGGCCCTGCAGACATTCCTGCCGGGAGGCTCGGGCCTGGGCCCGTATTCATGGTTCGTGGGGGCCATCCTGGCCAGCCTGATTTACTACACGATCACCCGCAACGATCCCCGGACGGTCCGCGCCCGAACGGAGGAACACGACTGACGCTCAGATAGTGGGAAACTCCGCGCCCAGGGCGGAGAGCACGCCGAACGCCTTGGTCCGGATTTCCTCGTATTCGTCCTGGGGTGTCGAGTCCGCTGTGATGGCGCCCCCGACGCCGAGACTGAGCGTGCGTCCGCCGTTGCCGTCGGGACCCATCACCAGGGTCCGGATCACGACGGCGAGATCGGTCGCCGCATTGAGCGAAAAGTACCCGATCGCGCCGGAGTAGACCCCGCGCGGTCCGGACTCCAAGCCGTCAAGGATGTCCATGGTGCTGATCTTCGGGGCGCCCGTCATGGAGCCGGCAGGGAACGCGGCCGCCACGGCCTCGGCCCGCGGTGCTCCAGGCCGCAGCCGGGCGTCGATGGTGCTCACCATCTGGTGTACCGTCGCGTAGCTTTCCACCGCGCACAACCGGCTGACGGTCACCGACC
Source organism: Arthrobacter sp. FW306-1B-F12A (assembly GCF_058781865.1). Lineage (NCBI taxonomy): Bacteria > Bacillati > Actinomycetota > Actinomycetes > Micrococcales > Micrococcaceae > Arthrobacter > Arthrobacter sp. FW306-1B-F12A. The sequence goes on along the minus strand of NZ_JBYSXD010000042.1, from coordinate 33,365 downwards.
CCGGCACGGCGAAGTGGCTGAGGTCGTTGCGGAGCAAGTCCACGATCATGATGTTCTCGGCACGGTCCTTGAGCGAGGATTCAAGGCCACGGCGCAGCGCCTCGTCGATGACCGGATCGTTGGCCCGCGCCCTGGTGCCCTTGATGGGCTCGGCCCGCATGCCGCCGTCGGAAGTTATCCGCAGGAAGCGTTCCGGCGAAGTACTCGCGACCGTCAGATCACCGAACCGCAAGTAACTAGCGAACGGCGCCGGGTTGCGCTTGCGCAGCGCGAGGTAGCTCTCCCACGGGTCCAGCCCGGGATCCGGGGCGGTCACCGTGGTGGTCAGGCAGACTTCGTACGTGTTGCCCTCGGCAATCTGGTGCTGGGCCTCGGTGATTTTGCTTTTGTACTCGTCCTCGGTGTCGCGGCTGGAGAACTCAAGCGCCATGGCGGAACTCCCGACGGCGGGATCCCCGGCCGAGTGCCTCGGCGCACTTTCGGGTGCCGACGCCGCGGACAGCACGGACTCACGGGCAAGCCCGAGCCAATCACCGGCGTCGGGAGCGTCGATGGCGAGCAGCCAGACCGCAGCCTCACGGTGGTCGATCACCACGGCCCGTCCGGCGAAAAGCAACGCCGCATCGGGAGTGCCGGCTTGGACATCGCTGCCACCGGTCTCCCGCTTCAGTTCGTAGCCGAGGTACCCCAGCCAACCGAGCGTGAATTCGCAGTCATAGCCTTCCGGTGCCCGCAAAGCCTTGCGGCCCCACACGGTGTCCAGCCAGCGGAAGAAGGGACCTGTGGTCACCGCGGTGGCGCATCCGGCGCTGAGGCGGGTGGTTCCGGAGCTGTGGATCACAGACTGACCGAAGGAGCCGCCGTCGTCCGCGAGGATACTGAAGCGGCTCCGCTCCGCCGCGGCGTTGGGGGACCCGGCGTTGGAGGAACCGGCGTCGTCGACTGTGCCCCTGTTGGAGGCCGCATTGGAGGAATCGAGCCAGACGGCGTTGGCGGACCGGGCGTAGAGCGCTTGGAACAGGGCTGCGGCGTCCGGCGTGGCATCGATCCGTTCGGCCTTGAGCTGCAATCCGCGGCGTGCCGAGAGCTCGGGAGCCAGCACGGGGGAGAGCGCAGGGAGGTAGTTCAGCGCCTGCAGGGCATCGTCCGGGGCATTGCCGTCTGCCCGATTCAGTACCCTGACGTCAATGTGGTCGAGGACCTGGTCGGTCTCCAGCCATTCGTCCTCCTGCGCTGCCCAGCTGTCCCAGAACGGTTCGTAGCTGCTGCCGTCCCGGGCCATGGCACGGTGCCGGCGGTCGTCGTCGGGAGCGTCCACCCAGACCACGGCGTCCAGCATGGGCCGGGCGGCACTCGCGGCTGCTCCGACGCCCTCGACGATGACGATTTCGGCAGGCAGGGTGACGTGGCTGCGGCCGTCGTAATGTTTCTCCCAGTCCCAACTGACCCACTCGGCGGCGTCGCCGCGCCGCAACGGTGCCAAGACCGTGGTGACGTACCGCTCGATACCCGCGGCGAGGCCGTTCCAGCCCGGATAGATATCTTCGAGATGGAACAACGACACCTTGTGATGCATGCGGAGGCGGGCGGCTAGTTCGACGGCGAGAGTGGTCTTTCCCGCGCCGGACCGGCCATCGATGGCGATGATCACGGGTGCTGGGGTCATGAAATAGAGCGTACCTGCTGCGGGTCGTGGTGCTGTCCGTGCTGCCTGGCGGCGAGGGCGTCCCGGGTGTGCGCGACGATCCCGGGGACGGCCGCGCGGATGAGGTCCCAGGTCACGTCGAAATCGTGGTGGCCCCCATACCAAGGATCCTCGATGCCCAGGTCCAGGGTGCTCCGGCCGGCAACGGCTGGGTCGAAACTGCGCAGCATCCGGATCTTGGCGAGGGTTTCCGAATCCGGCGCGGCCTCGTGCAGCCAGCCGTAGTGATCCACGTCGAGCGCCAAAATCAGGTCCCGCTCCCGGAACCACTCCTGGCGCCAACTCCTGGCAATGTGGCCTTCGGAGCGGATGCGGTGGGCCGAAAGGACGCGGGCTGCGCGTGGATCGATGGGATGTCCGGCCTCATAGGATGTAGTCCCCGCGGAGTCCACAACAACCGCTCCACCAAGCCCTCCGGCGTCGAACGCTTCAGTCAACATCAGTTGCGCCATGGGTGAGCGGCAGATGTTTCCCGTGCAGACGGTGATGATGCGGTATGGGCTCGACGCTGAGTACATGGAGCAAGCATGGGGGATGCCACCCCGTCTTGGCTAGTCAAAAGGAGGGTGAGATTACAGGATTTGTAAAGTCGCTGGTGGAGGCGTAATGAGTCACGAAATCCGCAAGTGCTCCAGGACTTCCTCGGCGCCGGGGTAGGCGGCCTGGGTGCCCTTCTTGGTAGTGGCGAGCGCTGCGGCAACCGATGCGAACGCCGCGGCTTCCGCCAAGGTGACACCTGCGGCGAGGCGGGCAGCCACGGCGCCGGTGAAGGCGTCCCCTGCACCGGTCGTATCCACGGCACTGACCTTGGTGGGTGCGATGCGGGAGATCTGTTCCCCGGACGCGGCGAGTGAATCCAACACCACGGAGCCATGCGAGCCAAGGGTAACGAGCACCCGCTCCAGCCCCCGCTCCGCGAACTGGCTCCGGACCGGCTCCCAGGCGCTTGCGTGTGCGCCGGGATGGGGCATCTCGGCGTCGCCCAGGAACATCGAGGCTTCGTGGGCGTTGACCAGCAGGACATCGCTCAAGGCGGCCAGGCTCTGCGGGATCTCGGCGAACGGCGAGAGGTTCAACAGGACTGTTGCGCCGGCGTCGTGCGCTGTTTTGGCGGCAGCCTCCACGGTCTCAAGGCTGACCTCCAGACAGAGGCAGAGCACCGCGGCGTCGTCGAAGGCGTCCGCCGGCACGTCCGCCGGGGCGAGCGTTCCGTTGGCGCCGGCCGAAATGATGATGTTGTTCTCACCGTTCGTGTCCACCGCGATGACCGCGACGCCGGTGGCCACATCCGCGGAACGGCGGACGCGGGAAACGTCCACGCCGGCCCCTTCCGTGGAGGTGAGCAGCATGTCGCCGTTGGAGTCGTTTCCAACAGCGCCGATCAGGGTCACCGTGCCGCCCAGCTTGCTCGCCGCGACGGCCTGGTTGGCGCTCTTACCGCCGGGATTGACCGCGAAGCCGTTGCCGTGGACGGTTTCGCCCGGGAGCGGGAGCCGCTCGCAATAGATGGTCAGGTCCGCGTTCAAGGACCCGACGACCACGATCCTGCGGTTCACTTTTCAACCTCGGCTTCGAGCGGCTTGGGGATGAGCAGCGACGCCGCGAAGGCGGCAACCGTGATGGCCAGGCCGACGACAACGACCGTCAAGTACGAGGCCTTGGCGTCGCCGAGCGCCGAGGTGGCCACAAGGACGGCCGGCAACACGAGGAAGCTCAGGCCGGCGCCGAGGTTGAAGGCTCCGGCGTTCATGCCGGGCAGGAAGCCGGGGTTGCCGGCGGGGGAGAGGACAACTCCGAGTCCGTTGAGCATGATGTTGACCGTACCGGCGTACATGATGCCGAGCAAGGCCGTTCCCGCGATCATGAGGGGCAGGCTGCTGAGTCCGAGGAACGCGATGACTGCAAGGGCCACGATGCTTCCCAGCATTCCGATGCGCAGGACTTTGGTGTAGCCGAGCACGGGAGCGAGCCGGCCGCTGATCGGTCCGAACACCCAGCCGAGGAGGGCGTACGGCGTGAGGATCATGAGCGACATCTCGGTGGGGCCGACCCCGAATCCCGGGGCCGCAGCCTGGACGTAGGCAGGGACGATGCCGTTGATGACTGCGAAGATACCGGTCATGGCGAGCGTTGTGGTCAGCAGTGGTGCCCAGGTGGAACGCTGGCGAAGGTGGATCGTTTCCACCATGGGCTTCTTGGAGCGCTTCTCGACTGTCCAGAAGGCGGCGAACGCGGCTGCGGCGACCACGATCAGCCCGATGGCCAGCATGAGCGTTCCGGAAGAGAAAGCGCCGACCAGCTTGGATCCCTCGTTCAGGGCTGTCAGGAGTGCGCCCACAGCGATGACAATGAAGAACACGCCAAGCCAGTCCATTCCGGTACCGGCGGCGGGCTTGCTTTCCCCTGCAAGGATGGCGATCAACGCCGTGGCCACGATGGCAAGGCCAACCATGAGCCAGAAGATGCTCCGGAATCCGAAGTGCTCGGCGAAGTAGCCGCCCACGAAGGAGTCGACGCCGGCGACGCCGCCATTGACCGCTGTGATGAGGCCCATGAGGGCTCCGTACTTGCGCGGGTTGTTGACCGCGGAGCGCAGCATGATGAGGCACAGCGGCACGGTGGGACCGCTGACGCCCTGGATGATGCGGCCCACGAAGAGCCAGGTAACGTCGGGCGCCATGGCCGCGATGACCGAGCCGACGGCCATGAGCAGCATCATGCCGAGGAGGATCTTCTTACGGCCGACGATGTCGCTCAGGCGCGGCAGGAAGAGCGAGAACAGGGCCGCGGCCGTGAAGAACCAGGTTTGGGAGAGGCCGATGACCGCCTGGTCCGTGTGGAGCTCGTTGCCCATGGTGACCAGGGCCGGACTGAGCATCGATGCGTTGAGCTGGAACGCCACGCAGGCCGCCAGCAGGGCAACCATGAGGGCGGTGACGTTGCCGCGGTTGGTCTTGGTTTCGTTGATGAGGGTGGTCATTTACTTGGCCTCTCCTGCGATGCCGGCGGCGGCGGGCGTGGCGGCGGTGGTGGCGGCAGCGCCGGTTGCGGGATCGCCGATGCGGACGATCGCGTCGGTGACGAGGTTCCAGAACTTCTCGTGGTCGAGGTCGACCGCGACGGAGGTGTTGCAGTCGGCCGGTGCGGGGGCGCGGAAATCGGCCACGGTCATGCCAAGGGTGAGCTTGCCCTGCAGTTCGATGTCAACGGGTACCTTGCGGGTGGTCATCACGGTGGGGTCGATGACGTAGGCCACGGCGCAGGGATCGTGCACCGGGGGATAGTCAAAGCCCTGGGCGTCCTTGTAGGTCTTGGTGAAGAACTCCATCAGTTCCATGACGAACTTGGCGGGCTTGGTGCCCACAGCGGCGATTTTCTCGACCACTTCCGGGGTGGCCAGGGCCTGGTGCGTGAGGTCCAAACCGACCATCACTACGGGCCATTTTTCGTTGAAGACGATGTGCGCGGCCTCGGGGTCGATGATGATGTTGAATTCCGCCACGGCGCTCCAGTTGCCTACGTGGTAGCCGCCGCCCATGAGGACGACTTCCTTGACGCGTTCAACGATGCGCGGCTCCTTGCGGGCGGCCATGGCGATGTTGGTGAGTCCCGCCGTGGGGACCAGGGTCACGGTGCCCGGCTCGTGCGCCATGATCGTCTCGATGATGAGGTCGACGGCGTGGCGCGGGTCCAGCTCGATGGTGGACTCGGGCTGTTCCGGGCCGTCCATGCCGGTTTCGCCGTGGATGTCCGGTGCGGTTTCGATGGAGCGGACCAGCGGACGGTCGCAGCCGGCGGCAAAGGGAACGCCCGTGATGCCTGCGATGGTGCCCACGGACAGGGCGTTGCGGGTGACCTTCTCGAGGGTCTGGTTGCCGACCACCGTGGTGACGGCGAGCAGTTGGATGTCCGGGTTGCCATGGGCCAGCAGCAGGGCAACGGCGTCGTCATGCCCGGGATCGCAATCCAGGATGATCTTCTTGCGTTCACGGGTCATGGTGTTGGGATCCATGTTCATCTCCACGTCATTGGGGCCTGCCGAGGCAGGGCGCTAAAGCATTCAGAGGAATTCTGGCACTGGCTTGCCGGTCACGTCAAACGCTTAACGCTGATTGCGTCAAGCGCTTGATGCCTTGCGGCGTGGGAAGGTGCCGATTCCCGGCTACGATCGTTGTATGGAATCCGCGGAACCAGTGCATCGGGCCTTAGGCCGTACGCAGCGCGTCACCGCGGCGATGGTGGCCTCCCTGGCAGGGGTCTCGACTGCCACCGTCTCCCTGGTTGCCAACGGCAAAACGCAGGGCAGGGTCTCCGAGGACAACATTTCGCGGGTCCGCCAGGCCATCGCCGAGCTAGGCTACGTGGTGGATGGCATCGGCAGTTCCTTGGCCAAGGGCGTGAGCTCGATTGTGATCCTTGTGGCGCCGGACATTTCAAACCCCTTTTTCGCCAAGGTCATTGCCGGCGTCCGGGAATCGCTCGGCTCCGAGTACCAGCTGCTGCTTTCCGTCACCGACGCCGGTGAGTTCCCCCGTGCGGAGGACGTCCGCAAGCTCCTGGCCCTTCGCCCTGCCGGGCTGCTGGTGGATGCGCCCAACGCGGCCTTCCTGGAAGACCTTTCCGTCGCCGGGCCGCTGGTCCTTCTCGATGCGCCTGGCCTTGAGGCCTACGCTCCATCCGTGAACCTCGATGTTGCCCACGGCGCCCGTGAATTGGCCGCGCATCTTGCGGCCTCCGGGCACAAGCGAGTTGCCTACGTGGACAGCGTGACCGGCACCGCGACGTTCGAAGTGCGCCGGGCGGCGTTCTTGGATGAGGCACATTCCTGCGGCATTTCCGTTGCCGGCGCGCACATCATCAGCACCACCATCGACGTCGGCGCTGCCGCGGCTGCCTTCGCTGCCGCCTGGCCGGACTGGCAGCGAGCCGGGGTCACCGCCGTCGTCTGCGGAACGGACACCCACGCGTACGGCGTGCTTCAGGAAGCCCGCGTGGCCGGGGTCCGGATTCCGGAGGAACTGGCGGTTGCCGGCTTCGACGACCTGCCGTATTCGGCCACGAGCAACCCGAGCCTGACCAGTGTGCACTTGCCGGCCACTCCACTGGGACTCAAGGCCGGCGAACAACTTCGGGGGCTGATGGAAGGCCGCGAGTTGGAGCAGCCGCAACTGACCCTCGAGAGCTCGCTGGTGGTGCGCGGCTCCACGAGGGCGTCAGCCCTGGGCGTCTTCGGCACGGCTCTCTGAAGAGACTTGGCAGGGGGATTCGTTCGGAAAGCCCGACGGCGGAGCTCCCCTTGTGCATCCGCGTGCGCCCTTTCGTCGAGGTCAATGAGCGGTGCGCCGCATCCCACCTCACAGCGGCGGAACTCCTTGACCTGCCGCGACGTCGCCAGAAGGAGCCAGCGCAAATGTTCCATGTGATCCGCCCCGAGGGTGCTGCCCACCTCAACCGGCCGCACGTCATCGGGGACAGCTGTGTGCGGATACCGCGGGTTGAATTCGAAGGGCGGGACACGCCGCTGCGCACTCTTGGGGATCTTCAGCGAGTGATCGATCGCCATAAGGGAAAGAGAGGGCTGCGCAAAGCAAAATTAGCCATCCAACTGATCCGGATAGGCTCGGATTCGCCGCAGGAGTCATTGCTCCGCCTGGCGATCACAAGTGGTGCGGGACATCAGCCGTTCGGAACGGTATGAGGCGCTGGGTTGGACGGAGGTCCGGATCTCAAAGCGCCACATGGTGAACGATGCGAAAGCTGCGATAGCCAAGGTCCGAGGCGCGCTGGTCCAGGCCGGCTGGCGGCCTGCCCGATCTTAAAATCGATTGCTCCGCAACTGTCGTGCTGAAGGTTCAATACGACAGTTTGGGCCCACGCCGGCGAGGGCCCCGGCCTGAGCTTGCGAAGGCTGGGAGCCGGCGGGGAGCAATCGATTAGTTTCTAGTGGATGGCGGCGAGCAGCACACCCACGGACATGAAAAGCACTCCAAACGTGCGGTTGAGGACTTTTTGGCCGTGCTCGTTGTGCGTGAACCGTTGAAATGAACGGGCCGCCAAGGCGAAGAAGAACCACATGACGCAGATGTCGATGAAAACGATCGTGGTGCTGAGGATCAGATACTGCGGAATCAGCGGCTGCTCGGGACGGATGAATTGCGGCATGAAGGCCAGGAAGAAAACGATCGCCTTGGGGTTGAGCAAGTTGACCCAAACGCCTCGCTGGAACATGGACCAGGCCGGCTCGTTCCGCCGGGCCTCGACTTTTTCCTTGTCCAGGTCCGGCCGGTGCAGGAATTGTCGGATGCCCATGTACACGAGATATGCCGCCCCCGTGTAGCGGATCACGTTGAAGACCACCGGTGAGCTGGAGACCAGAACACCTACCCCGAGCGCAACGATCAGGATGTGCATGATTAGTGCCGTCTGTTGGCCCAGCACTCCCCAGATGGAGCGGCGGAATCCGGAGTTGAGCGAATTGCTCATGGTGGAGATGGCGCCCGCGCCGGGAGTGAAACTGATCAGGGTGCCGGCGCCTACCAGGGCCAGCCAAAGCGAAATTTGCACCAATCCAGCTTATGCCCGCAGGGCGCGCTACACGGACGAGCTGATGAGCCTACACGGACGAGCGGTCACCAGAGCGTCTCCACCAACGGGAAGCTATGGAATTCCTGATCGGCCGTGATAACCACCATCGATTCCACGATGGCTTGCGCAGCGATCAGCCTGTCGAACGGGTCCCGATGCTCCCAATCGAGGTGCGCGGCCGCTAGCGCATGGACACTCCGAATGGACAGCTCCTCGTTGCACAGCTCGGCGACATGCCGCGCATAACCTAGAAGCAGTCCGTCCAAGCCGGGGAGCTTACCCAGCTTGTGCTTGTAGCCGATCTCGTAAGCGCTGGCGGATGATGCCACGAGGCGGTTGTCGAATGACTGGATTGCGCGTCTCGCCTTGGATGAGAGCTTCCTGGGTTCCGTCAGGGCCCAAATCAGGGCATGCGTATCGAGGAGATAAGGGGTGCTTCCCACAGCGTAAGTTCCTCCTCATCCATGGGCTCTAGGAAATTGTCGGGAAGTTGTCCCTTGACGAATCCAAGGCGGCGCTTGGTGGGCCGCTCAATCTTCACGAGCCGTGCGACGGGCTTGCCGGCCTTGGCGATAACCACTTCCTCGCCCCGTTCAACCATGTTGAGGAGCTCAGAAAGGCGGGTCTTTGCCTCCTGAACGTTGTACTGTGCCATATTGACCAAGTTTAGTTGGTCAACCCATCCGACGTAAGGCTCAGTGGCACGGTGGATGCTTCTGGGCCACAGCCGACGGCGCTCAGGCACACTTGCCAAACCTCGAATGCACCCAGTGAAGCATCGTTTCCGGGAGATCGTCGCCAAGTACATATTGGTCGAAGTAGGAGTGCGGGCCGTTGGACATGTACCCGTTTTCGTCGAGCCCAAAATGGCCGATCATGTGAAGCCCTTGCCGTGCCGCTGCCTCTGACAAGTGCTTCGCCTCCGCGAGGATTGGCTGTTCATTGAAGTAGTCGTCCTCGGCCCAAATTCCGGCGTGCGCGATCGCAAAATACGTCGAGCCCTCGATATCCAGGTCTTCCAGGATGGCGTCCCGGAATGGATTCAAGCTGCCTTCAAAGGACTCCGTGACAACCCGGATGCTTTCCAGCTGCATCTCGGCGTCGAGGCCAATCACGACGAGTCTTGGGTAGAGTTTTTCATCTTGGACTATGAGCGGACGGGCAAGAATCTGGAGGTCAAAGCCTGCTTGAATGATCATGTGTTGAGGCTATTCGCGGCCGCGGCCCACAAACAGAGACCACTTTGCCTATGTGGACAACTGCCCCAGTTTGGCCGCCTTCACCAGGAGATACTGCCGCTCCTGCAGGCTCTCCGTCTTCTTCGCCGCGGCAAGAAAGCACTCCCGGGCGCCCGCAAGCTCGCCGGCCATTTCGAGCAAGTGCCCGCGAACGGCGTCGAGCCTGTGCCAGTCTCCCAGCCCGGCCCCAAGCCCATCCAACAGTTGAAGGGCCGCCCGCGGCCCTTCAACCATGGCCACGGCAACTGCCCGGTTGAGCGCCACAACCGGACTCGGGGCCATGGCTTCGAGGACCGTGTACAACGCCAGGATCTGTGGCCAGTCGGTCTGGTCCGCGGAGCATGCCTCGGCATGGACTGCGGCGATGGCGGCCTGCAGCTGGTAGGGGCCCGGACGGCCGACCCCGAGCACTGTTGACAAGAGTTCAAGGCCCTCGGCGATCTGGGTCGTGTCCCACAGCCGGCGATCCTGTTCCGCGAGCGGCACCAACATCCCGTCCGGGAGGGACCTCGCCCGTCGTCGTGCGTCGGTGAGCAGCATGAGGGCCAGCAACCCGCCCACTTCGAGCTCGCTCGGAAGCAGCCCCCGAAGGAGCCGGGCAAGGCGGATGGCCTCGGCAGTGAGGTCTTCGCGCTGCATGGACGGGCCTGAACTGGCCGCGTAGCCCTCGTTGAAGATCAGGTATAGGACATGGAGTACGACGCCGAGCCGCGCCTGTCGCTCGCCCGTTTCCGGGAGCTCGAAATGGGCTCCGGCCTTCTTGATGCTCTGCTTGGCCCGGCTGATCCTCTGGCCCATAGTGGCCTCCGGGACGAAGAACGCGCTGGCGATTTCCGCCGTCGTGAGCCCTCCGACTGCCCGCAAGGTCAGTGCCAGTTGCGAGGGTGCCGAGAGGGCGGGGTGGCAGCACAGGAACAGGAGGGTGAGGGCGTCTTCCGCAAACCCTTCCGAGTCACTGCTCGAGGAGGGGTCCTCGCCAGGCGGCGGTTCCAGGGCCGCCGCGCGTTGTTCTCGAGCCTGCCGGGCACTTTCGCTGCGCCAGTAGTCAACCAAACGCCGCGTGGCGACCGTGAGCAGCCACGATCTCGGGTTGTCCGGGACACCGGAGGCCGGCCATTGCAATGCTGCCTCGAGCAGGGCTTCCTGGACGGCATCCTCGCACTCGGCAAATTGGCCGTGCCTGCGGACGAGCACGCCAAGGACCTGCGGCGCCAGCGTGCGCAACAGGTCCTCGAACGTGGATTCCCGGGAAGGTTCGGCCAAGCGCTAGACCTCCGGCGGCGCGTCCTGGACGCGGCGCAACTCCACAACCGGCGCGTACTTCACGATGCTGGAGCAGATTTCCACGGCCCGTTCCTCGCTGGCGACATCCACTACCCAGTAGCCGATGAGGGATTCCTTGGCCTCGGCGAAGGGCCCATCGGTGGTGATGATCCCGGCGTCCGTCTGCTTGACCAGCTTGGCGGTGCCGGGGTCGGCCAGTCCGGCGTTGAATACCATCTCGCCGGAATCGGTGAGATCTTTGTCGATCTGGATCATGAACCCGATCATTTCCCTGATCCATTCGGGATCCGCGGTCTCCATCATGCCCTCGGCCGAACCAAACATCATGATCATGTATTTCATCTCGAACTCCTTATCAGGGCGCTCCGTGTGGGCGCTTTCGTTCATGGGTCGGAACTACCGGACGGTTTTCGACATGGTTGATGGAAATTCCCGGAAAATGTTTGGCGGGCTGTCCGCGGGCCGTTACGCCCGTGCGATCACTTCCCCGTTCGGGATCAGGAAAAATCCATCATCCGTGGAGCCCCAACGGTGCCATCCCGCGGCGATCCGGGCCAGGTCAGCCTCGTTGGCCAGCCCGTATTCCAGGGCCTGCTCTGCAAAGGCGGAGTGCAGGACGCGCTCGCTCCACACCCGCGACTGCCAACGGCGCTGCTGCGCCGTGGCGTACAGCCAGTTGCTGCTGGAGGGCGCGACGTCGGTGAAGCCCGCCTGCTGCGCCCACGACACAAGCCGCCGCCCGGCGTCGGGCTCCGCTCCGTTCCGTCGGGCGATCTTCTGGTAGAGCTCCATCCAGTCGTCGAGCTCGCGGACCTCCGGGTACCAGCTCATGCCGTGGAAGTCGGCGTCGCGCACCGCAACGATCGCGCCGGGCTTGGCCACACGCCGCATCTCGCGCAGCGCGGCCACGGGGTCGGTCAGGTGCTGCAGGACTTGGTGGGCGTGGACGAGGTCGAAGGTCTCGTCCTCGAAGTCCAGATCGTAGATGTTGCCCGTCACGAACTCCACGTTTTCCACGCCACGCTCGTCCGCAAGCGTGGCAGCCTGCGCCACGATCTCGGCGGAACGGTCGAGCCCGACGACCTTCGCCGGAGCCACCAGTTCCGCGAAGTCGCAGGTGATGCTCCCAGGCCCGCATCCGACGTCGAGCACTGATGTCCCGGCGGTGAGATGCGGGATGACAAACGCGGCAGAGTTCTCGGCTGTGCGGGAGGCATGGGCGCGTACGACGGACTCGTGATGGCCGTGTGTGTAGACGTCTTCAGGCTTCTGCTCGTTCATAGGGAAACGCTACCCCGATGGAGTGGAAAGCGGGCGGAACTCGGCGTGGCCTTACTCCTGGGGTCGGTTCCGATACGCCGCCAGGAACGTGGCGATCCTGCGCACGGCCTCCTCGATCTCCCGGACAGAGGGCAGGATCACGAAGCGGAAGTGGTCCGGGGTTGGCCAGTTGAAAGCCGAGCCGTGGGAGACAAGGATTTTCTGGTCCTGCAGCAAGTCGAGGACGAACTTCTCGTCGCTCTCGATCGGATAGACGTCAGGGTCCAGCCGCGGGAATAAGTACATTGCTCCGGCCGCCGGAACGCAAGTCACTCCGGGGATCGCAGTCAGGAGCTTCAAAGCCAGATCCCGTTGTTCGCGGAGCCGGCCACCTGGCCTGATGAGCTCCTCGATGCTCTGGTAACCGCCCAGGCAGGTCTGGATGGCGTGCTGCGCCGGGACGTTGGAGCACAACCGGAGGGACGCCAGAAGCTCGAGCGCCTCACGATATTCGGCGGTTGCCGCATGCGGGCCGGTCACCGCGACCCAACCGGCCCGGTAGCCGGGCATGCGGTAAGCCTTGGAAAGGCCGCTGAAGGTCAGGACGCAGATGTCGTCCGCCACGGATGCCATGTGGATGTGCTGCGCGTCCTCGTAGCGGATCTTCTCGTAGATCTCGTCCGAGAAGAGGACAAGATCGTGCTTGCGTGCAAGCGCCGTGAACTGTTCCAGGATGTGGCGGGGGTATACCGCGCCTGTCGGGTTGTTCGGGTTGATGATGACGATTGCCTTGGTGCGCTTGGTGATCTTGGCCTCGACGTCGGACATGTCCGGCCACCAGTTCTGGCCCTCGTCGCAGAGATAGTGCACCGGTGTGCCGCCCGTGAGGGTCACGGTTGCCGTCCACAGCGGATAGTCCGGCGCGGGGATGAGGACCTCGTCGCCGTTTTCCAGGAAGGCCTGCAGCGTCATGGAGATCAGTTCGCTGACGCCGTTGCCGATGAAGATGTCCTCGACGCCGATATTCATCAGGTTCTTGGTCTGGTAGTACTGCGAAATCGCAGTCCGCGCCGTGAAGATGCCCTTGGAGTCGCTGTACCCCTGGGCTCCGCGGAGATGGTGGATCATGTCCACCACCACGGACTCCGGAGCTTCCAGTCCAAACGGCGCGGTGTCCCCAAGATTCATCTTGAGGATTCGGTGCCCTTCGGCCTCCATGGTCTTGGCCGCTTGGAGGATGGGCCCACGGAGTTCATAACGGACGTTTTGTAGTTTGCTGGAGTGCTGCATCGGACGCATGGTTGATCATTTCACGTCCGGGCACTCACTCCCATCGGATGATGACCGGCAGGCTGCTCGTGTTGGCTGAGACTTCGCGTTCAGTGCCGCGGACCGCCACGACAAAGTGCTGGAGATCGTCCGCCGAGGCCAGGACTTCGAAATGGCCGGTGGGATCGCTCACGACGGCGGCTGCGGAGGAATGCGGGCGGATATAAGCCTCAGGGATGCCCTTGTTGTGGATGTCGACCAACCTGCCGTGTATGAGCCGGGCCACCGTGGTGGCGGCAAGCCGGGGTTCAGCGGCCGGCTGCTCGGATGGCTCGTCGAGGCTTATGCCAATGGGGACGCGGACCAGGAAGCCGAGGCCTTGGCGGATGCCGGCGTCGTATTCGTCGGGCTGGAACTCGCCGCTGGAGACCACTGAGTATTGGGTGTTTTGTTCGATGGCAACGAGGAGCTTCTCCATGTTGTCCAGTTGCATGGGACCATGGCATTCCACGGCCACTTTGAGCTCAAGGTCCAGCAGCGGCCCCTCACGCCTGGAACGGCCCACCCTGTTCATGGCGACGGCGTGCACCGTCACGGGGGCATCGGGGGATTGGCCTATGGGTGGTTCGGAACCGTCATCGAAGCGCACGCGCACGGGCGAGACGGCGTCGGAAAGTATCCCGAGGAGCTCGGTCAGGGATGATCGCACAACACCCACGGTGACACTCCAGTCCACAAAGTGGTCCAGCTAGCCGTTGTGCTCTACGTTACTCCCGCACCGGTCCACGAGTCACCGGGGTTCAGGCATAACTCCATTCGATGGCTAGCTGTTTGGCGTGACATCGTTCCGGGCAGTCATGGTGGCTTCGATGACGCCTTGCATGAAAGCCATCACTATGTGGAGTTCGTCCGGCGAAAGCGCGTCGATGACCGGGGCGATGGCGCTCGCCAGGGGAGAAAACAATTCGCTGCCGGTGGCACGCGCGGAATCGGTCATCTCCAGATGTACCTGACGGCGGTCCTTCTCGCTGCGGCGTCGTGCCAAGTGGCCTGCCCGGTCGAGCCTGTCCACAAGGGCTGTTGTAGCCGGCGAACTCAGGTTGAGTGCCGCCCTGAGCGCTCCGGGAGTCATTGTCTTGCCCTCCCGTGCGGCAGCCACCATGGCTGCCAAGGCATTCAGGTCCGTCCGATGGAGGTGGTGGCGGTTGCTGACGGCCTCCACATACCGCTCCGTCTCGAGCGTGAACTGCTGGAGTAGCCCAAGGAGTACGGCTGCGGACCGGACGTGCTGATTGTCATCCATGAGGCCTCCTTCAGCCTCAAATTATCCCACCGAGATGTCATTGACCAATTATCTCCATAATAGATATATTTTGTCATGGAAGTAATTACGGAGGGTGCGGGCATGATGGACAAACGGATTGGAACCGGGCGACGCAGCAGTTCGCGGTGGTGGTTGGCGGGGGCAGTGCTATCGCTGGTGGCGTGGATGGCGATCGGCGGAATCGGCGGCCCGACCTTTGGGAAGCTCAGCGAGGTATCCAGCAACGACCAAGCATCCTTCCTGCCAGCGAGCGCCGAATCCACCGAAGCCCGCGAATGGCAAAGCAAGTTCACTTCCAGCGGCAGCGTTCCCGCAGTGGTGCTGATCGAGTCTCCTGAGAAACTTTCACCCGCTCAACTGGCCGGATTGGCGCCCCTCGGCACCCAACTGTCCGCCGCCGTCGGGGTCAGCCATTCGACGTCGACGGTCGGGCCGATTCCGTCCACGGACGGCAAAGCTGCGCAGTTCATCGTCCCGGTGGAAGAAGGAAACGGGGTCAAGGGGAGCATCCAAGCGCTTCGCGAGAAGGCTGCGGGGTATGCAGTGGGGGCAGGGCTTCCCGCTGGAACAACCACCTACGTGACGGGACCGGCGGGCTTCCTTGCCGACTTGGTCAACGCCTTTGGCGGGATCGACGGGATATTGCTCTTCGCTGCGCTGGGGGCCGTTTTGGTCATCCTGCTGGCCGTCTACCGATCCGTGGTGCTGCCCTTTGCGGTGTTGCTTACCGCTGTCTTCGCGCTTTGCGGCTCCATCCTGGTGGTCTTTGCCTTGGCGAAGGCGGGCGCGATCCAATTGACGGGACAAAGCCAGGGGATCCTGTCCATCCTGGTAGTCGGCTCAGCCACCGACTATGCCCTCCTCTTTGTGGCCCGTTACCGTGAGGCCCTGGGTCAGGCGTCGAACAAATGGTCGGCTGTGGGACGCGCATACAAGGGGAGTTTCGGCGCCATCCTGGCATCCGGGACAACGGTCGCCTTGGCGTTGCTTTGCCTGCTCTTCTCGGAACTGAATTCAAACCGCGGATTGGGGCCCATCGGCGCAATCGGAATCGTCTTTTCAATGGCGGCCAGCCTGACGCTGCTTCCTGCGGCCCTCGGCTTGCTCGGCAAGTCCGCATTTTGGCCGCGTGCGCCGAGGACGGACCCGGCCGCGGGCGCCGGACCGAGCGCCGGAGTCGCCGGGGTCGCAGGCTCGGCAAACTCCGACATTCCACGGGTCTGGAGGCTTCTGGCTGGAATCATCGCCAAGCGGCCCAGGGCCGTTTGGCTGGGCGCAGCCGCCGTTTTGGTGGTCTGCGCGCTAGGCCTGCTCCAGCTCCAAGCCAGCGGAGTTCCGCAGTCGGCACTCATCCTGAGCAAATCCGAGGCAGTGGACGGCCAATCGGCACTGGGCCGGCACTATCCCGCCGGTGCAGGAAGCCCGGTGGTGGTTGTGGCCGACGAAAAGGCGGCAGTCGCGGTACTTGCGGAAGTCAAGGCCCAGGAAGGCATCTCGGATGCATCGGTGGTTTCGGCCCAACCGGATTCCGGCGTCCGCCCGCTCGCGAAAGCTGCGACGGACCCAGCCCCCTTGGTGCGGGACGGCCGGGTGTTGATCAATGCCACCTTGTCTTCGGAAGCCGACTCGGCGAAGGCCGAACAGACCATCGCCACGCTCCGGCAGAAGCTCCATGAAAAGGCCCCAGGAACCCTGGTGGGAGGAACCACAGCCACAGCCGCGGACACCAACGCGAGCGCGCAATCTGATTTGTGGCGCATCATCCCGATCGTTTTGGCCGTCATCCTGTTGGTGCTCATGGCACTGCTGCGCTCCGTCCTGGCGCCGCTATTGCTGATCGGGACTGTGGTGCTGTCCTATGCGGCCGCGTTGGGCGTCTCGGCTTGGGTGTTCAACCACGTGTTTGGATCCCCTGGAGCGGATGCCTCGGTTCCGCTCTTCGGTTTTGTCTTCCTCGTGGCCCTCGGCGTTGACTACAACATCTTCCTCATGACCCGCGTCCGGGAAGAGTCGACGCTCAACGGAACCCGGGCCGGTATCTTGAAGGGGCTCGGCGCCACCGGCGGGGTGATTACCTCGGCCGGCGTCGTTCTTGCCGCAACCTTTGCCGCGCTTGGGGTTATTCCGATCCTCTTCCTTGCGCAGATCTCCTTTATCGTGGCGTTCGGGGTGCTGCTCGACACCACGATCGTGCGCTCGCTGTTGGTGCCTGCCCTGGCTTACGACATTGGCGGGCGGATTTGGTGGCCGGGCCGCTTGGCCCGCGATCCGGCGTCGAAAGCGGGTCAGTGGGCAGCCACGGCTTTCTGATCCCGCCACCAGGCCACGGTCGTCGCCATCGCGTCCGCAAGCGGCGTCGGTTCCAGACCGAGCTTGGCCTGGCTTGCTGTGGAGTCCATGACGAACGGCCGCTCGAACTGGTACAGCATTTCGGCCAGCTCCCGCATGTCGGTGGAAAACAGGCCCAGGGTCCGGAGCAGCCAGCCCGGAACCACACTCAGCTTCGCTTCGGGAACGCCAGCCGAGCGTGCGAAGTTTCCGGCGATTTCCCGCATCGTCATTGCCGGACCCGTGGGGGCGTGCAGTACCGAGTTCCAGAGTTCGGGCCGTTGAGCGGCGGCGATCATGGCTGCGGCAAGATCCGGGACGTACGTGAAAGAGTGCGGCTGCCCGGCGCTTCCGAGAACCTGGACCGTCTTGCCCTTGAGGACCAGGGGCACCATGCGCTCGCCGGCATGCGCCATGC
Source organism: Arthrobacter sp. FW306-1B-F12A (assembly GCF_058781865.1). Classification (NCBI taxonomy): domain Bacteria; kingdom Bacillati; phylum Actinomycetota; class Actinomycetes; order Micrococcales; family Micrococcaceae; genus Arthrobacter; species Arthrobacter sp. FW306-1B-F12A. Next base: position 15,954 of record NZ_JBYSXD010000042.1, on the reverse strand, counting down.
GGGCCCGCGGCCCGAAGAAATCGCCCGCCACCACGCTGACGGTATTCGCCGGGTGGGCTTGGCGGGCCTTCAGCAGGGCAGAGCGGATCCCGCGCTTCCCGCCGGTCGCCTCGCGCGGGCTGCTTTCGGTGATGGTCTTGTCCGGCTCGCTGTAGGAGTAGAGGCTCTCAGGGAAGACGACGACGGCGCCCGCTGCCCCTGCGGCGTCCATCACCACTTGCTCTGCTCCAGGAAGCTCGGCCGCCCAGGCTTTGGCCCGGTAGGCAGAACCGTGGATGCAGTGGAAGACGGCCGTGGCGCCGTCGAAGGCTTGCGCCAACTTGCCCGGATCCGAGACGTCCACCCGGAGCTTTTCGACCAGCGGGTGGTCCGGGCCGCTGCCTGAGCGGGTCAGGACGCGCACCTGTTCTCCGCGGTCCGCGAGTTGCTCGGCAATGGTCCATCCGACGGGGCCTGCTCCTGTGACGACGTACATGGTGTTGCTCACTCTCCGGTTGGGGATCCATTTCTCGGGTGAAGCTCTATTAGAGAGCAGTGCTCTCTGAATTCAGGATGGACCCATTCGAATTGCCTGTCAAGAGCACTGCTCACATTTGTTGTCAGTGCTCTCCTTTGTGGCATGCTGGATGCATGGACCTCCCTTCCGCCGCAGCGGCCAAGCACTCGACGCCCCGCGAGCGGGCCCGGGCCCAGACCGGGGCGGACATCATCCGGCTGGGTCGCCGGCACCTTGCCTTGCACGGCGCTGCGGGATTGTCCCTGAGGGCGGTCGCACGCGATCTCGGCGTGGTGTCCTCTGCCGTGTACCGCTATGTGGAGAGCCGCGACGAACTCCTGACCCTCCTGCTGATTGACGCTTACGGTGAGTTGGGCGACGAAGTGGACACCGCCGTCGACGCCCTCCCGGAGGACGACTACCGCGGCAGGTTCCTGGCGCTCGGGCGGGCCGTTCGCCAGTGGGCACTGCGCGAGCCGGCACGGTATGCCCTCCTGTTCGGCAGTCCGGTTCCCGGATACCAAGCGCCCGCAGAGCGCACCACGGAACCCGGAACGCGGGTGATCTACCGGATGGTGGGGATCTTCGACGCCGCCTACCGCGCAGGCGCCTTGGCCGCCGAAGTGGCGCCCGCCGTCGTCGTTCCTCCCGCCCTTGCCGCGGACCTCGCGGCTATCCGGGCCGAACTGGGCGTGGCCGTTCCAGAACCTGCGTTGGCGAGGGGCGTGCTGGTGTGGACGTCGGTCTTTGGGGCGGTCAGCTTCGAGGTGTTCGGCCAATACGGCGCCGACACCTTTGCCGCGCGCGACGAGCTGTTTGAGCACCAGCTCGAGGTGCTGCGGGGGGTCGTGGGGCTGTAGTCGCGAAGGTACAGTAACTGCATGGCCCGTGGACTTGCTGACATCGGTGCGGAGGGCGTCTTGCTCGCCGGGGCAGGCCGCGCCATCCTGATGCAGATTGCCAATCCCGCGGTCGGTCACGGCGTCGCCGAGCACAGCAATTTCGCCGAACGGCCGCTGGACCGGCTGCGTGCCACCATGACGTACGTCTACGCCGTGGTCTATGGCACGGAAGAGCAACTGGCCGCCGTGCGCCGGGCCGTGAATCGTGCCCACGCTCCGGTTCGCCGGGCCGCGGACGATTCCACCGCGGGGTACAACGCCTTCGACGCGCAATCCCAGCTCTGGGTGGTTGCGACCCTCTACGACACCGCCGTCACCGTTTACGAAAAGGTCCATGGAGCCCTCGACGACGACACGGCCGATCGTATCTACCGCGAGTACGCGCGGATCGGGACAGCGTTGCAGCTGCCCGCCGAACTCTGGCCTGCCGACCGCCCGGCCTTCGCGCGCTATTGGGACGAATCCATACGGAACCTCGACCCGGATGCAGCCGCTTTGAGGGTGGCACACGAGCTCCTGCACCCCGTGAGCGGGCCGTTCTTGATGCGCTTGAGCATGCCGTTGGTCCGGCTGGTGACTGCGGGCTTGCTGCCGGAGCATCTTCGCGCGGGATTCGGACTTCCGTGGAAGGCCCGCCATCAACGCAGCTTCGATGGCGCCATCCGGCTCTTGGCGGCGGCTTATCCCAGGCTGCCGGAAAAAATCAGGCATTGGCCGAAAAACTACTATCTTGGCCGGCTCGGACCGGGCGAGCCGGGCCCTGGCAAATAGGCGCCCATGCGTGAGCTCACCGCGGTAGAGGAACTTATCGACGGGAGCGCGAGCCGCTTCCTGGGAAGTGCCCCGGCCCAAGGACTGCGATCCAGGCTCACTGAGTTCACGGTCTTCGGCCTCAAACAGGCGTGGGCGTGCGTCTTCGGCGCCTCGCTCCTTGCCGTCATTTTCGCAGCTCACCTCTGGTATCCGGCCAACGCCGGCCTCGCGCGGAACGATTTCCTGACGATCGCCGCCGTCGTGATCCAAATCCTCATGGTGGCCACGAGGCTGGAAACCTTGCGCGAGCTCAGGGTGATCGTGCTCTTCCACTTGGTGGGAACGGCCATGGAGCTGTTCAAGACCGACGTCGGCTCGTGGTCCTATGAAGCCGAAGGTGTCCTCCGGGTCGGCGCCGTTCCGCTCTTCAGTGGCTTCATGTACGCAGCGGTCGGCTCGTACATGGTGCGCGTTTACCGGGTTTTCGATCTGCGCTTCGCCCGGTATCCGCGGCGTTGGATCACTGCGGTCCTGGCTGCGGCCATCTATGTGAACTTCTTTTCGCACCACTTCATCGTTGATGGGCGCTGGGTCCTGCTGGCCGCCGTCGTCGTGATCTTTGGCCGGTGCGTCATGCACTTCCGGGTGTTCCGGCGTCGATTCCGGATGCCGCTGGTCGTCTCGTTCCTGCTGGTGGCGCTCTTTATCTGGATTGCCGAGAACATCGCCACCTGGTCGCACGCCTGGTTGTATCCGAGCCAACTGGACGGCTGGCACTTGGTGTCCCCGGACAAGCTTGTCTCGTGGTTCCTCCTGATGATCATCTCCGTGGTGCTGGTGGCGTGGGTGTACAAGCCGATGCCGCCTGACGCTGCACGCGTTCTCCCACGGCGAAATCGCGCGTGAATCCCCGAGTTTCCGCGGTCATTTGGCTTCCGGTGAGCAGGGTTGAGCGTACTCGACTCAACTTTGGATTGACATTGAATGAGGCCTGAGTACAGTTGAGTGCAGAACGCTCAACCCGGTTTCATTGAAAGGAAGCAACATATGTCACGCGCTGTAGGTATCGACCTCGGAACCACTAACTCCGTCGTCTCTGTTCTCGAAGGTGGCGAGCCCACCGTCATTGCCAACGCCGAGGGTGGCCGCACCACGCCGTCGGTCGTTGCATTCTCCAAGTCCGGCGAAGTCCTGGTTGGCGAAATCGCCAAGCGCCAGGCCGTCAACAACATCGACCGCACCATCGCTTCCGTGAAGCGCCACATGGGCACCGATTGGTCCGTCGCCATTGACGACAAGAAGTACACGCCGCAGGAAATCTCCGCGCGTATCCTCATGAAGCTGAAGAACGACGCCGAGAGCTACCTCGGCGAAAAGGTCACCGACGCTGTCATCACCGTCCCGGCCTACTTCAACGACGCCGAGCGCCAGGCCACCAAGGAAGCCGGCGAAATCGCCGGCATGAACGTCCTCCGCATTGTCAACGAGCCCACCGCCGCTGCACTTGCCTACGGCCTGGACAAGGGCAAGGAAGACGAACTCATCCTGGTCTTCGACCTCGGCGGCGGAACGTTCGACGTCTCCCTGCTGGAAGTCGGCAAGGACGAAGACGGCTTCTCCACCATCCAGGTCCGCGCCACGGCCGGTGACAACCGCCTCGGCGGCGACGACTGGGACCAGCGCGTTGTTGACTACCTGCTGAACCAGCTCAAGATCAAGGGCATCGACCTTTCCAAGGACAAGATCGCCCTCCAGCGTCTGCGCGAGGCTTCGGAGCAGGCCAAGAAGGAACTCTCTTCCTCCACCAGCACCAACGTGTCCCTCCAGTACCTGTCCGTCACCCCCGACGGCCCGGTCCACCTGGACGAGCAGCTGACCCGCGCCAAGTTCCAGGACCTCACCAAGGACCTGCTCGAGCGCACCAAGAAGCCGTTCCACGACGTCATCGCCGAGACCGGCATCAAGCTCTCCGAAATCGACCACATCGTGCTCGTGGGCGGTTCCACCCGTATGCCTGCCGTCTACGACCTCGTCAAGGAACTCGCCGGTGGCAAGGAGCCCAACAAGGGCGTCAACCCGGACGAAGTTGTTGCCGTTGGCGCAGCCCTCCAGGCCGGTGTGCTGAAGGGCGAGCGCAAGGACGTCCTCCTGATCGACGTCACCCCGCTCTCCCTCGGTATCGAAACCAAGGGCGGCGTCATGACGCACCTGATCGAGCGCAACACGGCCATCCCCACCAAGCGTTCCGAGACCTTCACCACCGCGGACGACAACCAGCCGTCCGTGGCCATCCAGGTCTTCCAGGGCGAGCGTGAATTCACCCGCGACAACAAGCCGCTGGGCACGTTCGAACTGACCGGCATCGCTCCGGCACCGCGCGGCGTCCCCCAGGTCGAGGTCACCTTCGACATCGACGCCAACGGCATCGTCCACGTCTCCGCCAAGGACAAGGGCACCGGCAAGGAGCAGTCGATGACCATCACCGGCGGCACCGCGCTCTCCAAGGAAGACATCGACCGCATGGTCCGTGAAGCCGAGGAACACGCAGCCGAGGACAAGGCCCGCCGCGAAGCTACCGACACCCGCAACACTGCCGAGCAGCTCGCCTACTCCGTAGACAAGCTCATCGCCGAAAACGACGAGAAGCTGCCGGAAGAGGTCAAGACCGAGGTCAAGGCCGACGTCGACGCCCTCAAGAAGGCCCTCGAAGGCACCGACGACGCAGCAGTGAAGACTGCTTTCGAGAAGCTGCAGCACTCGCAGTCGAAGCTGGGCGAAGCGATCTACTCGCAGGCCGGTTCCCCGGATGGCGCAAGCAGCGCCGCAGGTGCTGAAGGCGCCCACGCCGGCGCCAAGGCAGACGAGGACATCGTCGACGCCGAGATCATCGACGAAGACGAAAAGAAGTAAGCATGCCTCACCACGGCAACGACGCAGAGCACTCACCTTCCAACAACGAGGGCAACGAGCAGCACAAGCCGGTCATTCGGGACAACCGCAAGGTTGACCCGGAGACCGGGGCCGCCCGCCACACCCAAGGATCGGCAGCTGAATCCAACGCCGCTGCCGAGGGCGACGCCCTGTCCCAGGCTGAGGAAATCCTCAACGGCATGGAGGTTCCGGCTGAAGAGTCGGTAGCCCCCGGCGCCGCTGCGGAAGCAGAGGCCGCGGAACTCCGCAACGACCTCTTGCGCCTGCAGGCCGAGTACGTCAACTACCGCAAGCGCGTCGAACGCGACCGCGCCGTCGCAGGGGAAATGGCCGTCATCGGCGTCCTGAACGCCCTGCTGCCGGTGCTCGACGACGTCGACGCCGCCCGCCAGCACGGCGACCTCGTGGACGGCCCGTTCGCCGCGATCGCCGCCAAGCTGGAGAACGCGCTGAAGACGTACGGCCTGGAGCGCATCGCGGAAACCGGAGTCGAATTCGACCCCACGATCCACGAAGCACTCATCCAGCAGCCGGGCGAGGACATCGAAGTTGACACCGTCAGCCAAGTGCTGCGCTCCGGCTACCGCTCCGGCGGCCGAGTGCTGCGCGCGGCCCAAGTGATCGTGGCTGTGCCGGCTTAGACGGAGTTACCGCCTCACCGCGCCTTCGCGGATGAGGGGGCCCCGCCCCTTCGCGTGGCGGCTTGGTCCTTACGGACCCAAGC
>NZ_JBYSXD010000042.1:0-10138 GCF_058781865.1 Arthrobacter sp. FW306-1B-F12A | reverse complement strand
CCCCCCCCCCCCCCCCCCCCCCCGCTCCGGCAGGCCCGATGCCACTCCCGGGCCCCCTCATCCGCTACGGCTCAAGCGGTTTTCTCGCCTAAGGTGAGTTGACCACAAGCTCGCAGCGATACATGGGCCCCGGGAGTGGCATCGGGCCTATCGGAGCCGGGTGGCTGAGGATCGAAGATCCTTGGCCACCCGGCGGAGGGGCGGGGGCCCATGTATCGCGGAGAGCTCGGCAAGAACAGATCGAAAGGAAACGCCCTTGGCCAGCCAGGACTGGGTTGAGAAGGATTTTTACGCCATCCTTGGTGTCGCCAAGGACGCCTCTGACGCTGACATCAAGAAGGCGTACCGCAAGCTTGCGCGGAAGTACCATCCGGATACCAATTCCGGGGATGCTGCTGCGGAGAAGAAGTTCAAGGACATCTCGGAGGCCTATTCGGTGCTCTCGGATGCCGAGGAGCGCCAGCAGTACGATGCCATTCGCGCCATGGGCGGGGCACGCTTCGCGCCGGGCGCAGCTCGCGGCGGCCCGGCCAATGGCGGCTTCGAGGACCTGTTCGGCGGGCTTTTCGGCGGCGGACGCCAGCCTGCCGGTGCCGGGGGCATCCCGCCCGAGTTCGCTGACCTCTTCGGCGGTGGCTTCGGCGGTGGACAGACCGGTTTCCAGCGGGCCCCGCAAAAGGGCAGCGACCGCACGGCGTCCACCTCGATTTCCTTTGCAGGCTCCATTCATGGCACCACGGTGAGCCTCCGCGAAAGCAACGGAAACGTCATCGACGTGAAGATTCCCGCGGGCATCAGGGACGGCCAGAAGGTCCGCCAGCGTGGCAAGGGCAACCCAGGCGCAGCCGGAAACGGGGACCTCATCATCACGGTGAACGTCAAGCCCCACGATTTCTTCAATCGCGACGGCGACAACATCCGGATCCACGTGCCGGTCACCTTCGCCGAGGCGGCCTTGGGTTCCAACATCCACGTGCCGACGCTCGACGGCGACACTGTCACCGTCCGCGTCCCGGCCGGCACGCCTTCCGGGCGGACGCTCCGGGTCAAAGGCCGAGGCGTCAAGACCTCGAAGGGCACCGGAGACCTGCTGGTGACGATCGACGTCTCCGTCCCGCAGAACCTCAACAAACAGGCCGAGGAAGCTGTCAAGGCGTTCGCCGCGGCTACGGCCGACGCCGATCCTCGCCACGACCTGGCCGCCAAGGCCCGCTTGTAGCGGCAGAAGACATGGGAGGGGACGTAGGCATGGGCATCGACATCAACCAGCCGATCTTCGTCATCTCCGTCGCGGCCGAACTGGCTGACATGCACCCGCAGACCCTGCGGCAGTACGACCGGCTCGGCATCGTGTCGCCGAGCCGTGCGCCGGGCAAGTCCCGGCGTTACTCCCAACGCGACATCGACCGCTTGCGCGAGGTCCAGCGGCTCTCCCACGAAGGCGTGTCCCTTGAGGGCATCAAGCGCATCCTTGAGCTCGAAAACCAGGTGGCCGCGCTGCAGTTCCGCGTGGCCGAGTTGAGCGAGGAACTGCAGCGGCGGCGGAGCCCCATGGAGGCCCGCGTTTTTGCTGCGGGAGCAGCCGGCGACGTCGTCAGCCTGGCCCGCGGGCAGCGCCCCCGGGCGCGGTCCCAGGCAGTTGTGGTGTGGAGACCGCGACCGGGGGAGTAGTCCTCTAGGGCCGCGAGAGGGACGCCAGTAGCACCGGCGCATCCTGCCCGGCCCACGTGCCCCGAAGGGCAGCCGAATCTTCCGAACCCTGGATCCCCAGATCCAGGACGCGGTTCACCTGGACGGTGAGTTCACCGGCGTCGATGCTGGTAACGCCGCCTTCGGTGATCGGCGCTGCGGGACTCAGAGCGGGGACTTCGCTGCCGGGGGTTCCACTGCCCTTGGCCTCGACGGAACTCGCCCTTGGCTCCAGCACGCCGTCCATGTCCACGAACTGTTCGGCTTCCCGCTGCCCAGTGAGGATGGCGGTGGCCAGGGCAGCGACGTAGACGGGATCGGTGCAGGCGTCGTACACCCACCTCGTGCCCAACACGGAGTGTTCCATGGTGCCGAGCAGCGAGTGCTCCGCACCGGGCAATTCCGAACCCCGGTAGCTCAGGGGAACCTGGTAGACCTTGCCGCCGTGGGAGACCAAGTGGGTTTCGAGGCCGACTTCGCCGTCCGGATCATCGAAGCGGTACGCACCGAGCAGCTCGGGCGGCGCGGAGCCGTCCTTGGTGAACCACGGCTGGACGGGCAAGTACTTTTCGATGAGCTCAAGTTTGCTAGGACTCAGGGTTGCTCTATGGATGATAGCCATGCGGTCCAGCCTAGGCCACCTAGAAGCAGTTGCTCCAGGGCGAACCTACTCCGCAAATAGCCCGGCCAGGTCCTCCGCCGTCAGCGCGCCACCGGCCAGGGCGTCGCCTTCCATGACATCCGCGAACAGCTGCGACTTCTTGGTCTTGAGCGCCATGACCTTTTCCTCGATGGTGTCCTTGGCCACCAGGCGGTAGACCATGACGTTCCTCGCTTGCCCGATCCTGTGGGTTCGGTCCACGGCCTGCGCTTCCGAGGCGGGGTTCCACCACGGGTCCAGCAGGAACACGTAGTCGGCCTCGGTCAGGTTCAGGCCGAACCCGCCGGCCTTCAAGGAAATGAGGAACACGGGCGCCGCGCCGTTCTTGAATTCGCTCACGACGTCGGCCCGGTTCCGGGTGCTGCCGTCGAGGTAGCAATATTCGATGTCCTCCGCGTCGAGCCGCTCCCGGACCTTGCCCAGGAACCCCGTGAACTGGCTGAAGATGAGCGCCCGGTGCCCCTCGGCGACGATGTCCTCCAGCTGTTCGAACAGCACATCCAACTTGGACGAGCGCACGGCTGACAAGGACTCGTCCACCAGGGAGACGTCCAGGCTCAGCTGCCTCAGCAGGGTGAGCGACTGGAAAATGGTGAAGCGGTTCTTATTGACATCGTCGATGAGCCCAAGGATCTTCTGACGCTCCCGCTGCAAGTGGGTCTGGTACACCTTCTGGTGCCGCGGGTTGAGCACCACTTCGAGCACCTGTTCCTGCTTGGGCGGCAGGTCCTTGATGACTTGCTCTTTGGTGCGGCGCATCATCAGGGGACGGACCCGACGGCGGAGCTTGGCGAGCTGGGCCTTGTCGCCGTTCTTTTCGACGGGCTTTTGGTAGTACTCCGCGAAGCGGCGCGGGCTGGAGAAAAGTCCCGGTGCGACGATCGAGGTCAGCGCCCAGAACTCCATGAGGTTGTTCTCAAGCGGGGTTCCCGTGATGGCCAGCTTGAAGGATGCCGGGAGTTTCCGGGCGCACTGGTAGGCCTTGGACTGGTGGTTCTTGACGAACTGGGCTTCATCGAGCATCAGTCCGGCCCATTCCTTGGCGGCGTAGGCTTCGTAGTCGATCCGGAACAGCGCGTACGAGGTGATGACGACGTCGATGCCCGCCATGGATTCCTGCGGATCCGCGCCGCTCTTGGCGAAGGTCTCTCCCACGGTCTTTATGCTCAAACCGGGGGCGAAGCGCTGCACTTCCGCGGCCCAGTTACCCACGACGCTGGTGGGCGCCACCACCAAGAAGGGGGCGCTGCCGCCCGCGGTGCCTCCGGCGCCGGACTCAGCCTGCTCCTTCGCCGCGCACATCAAGGCAATCGCCTGCACTGTCTTGCCGAGGCCCATGTCGTCGGCCAGGACGCCACCCAGGCTGTGGCGGTAGAGGAAACTCAGCCAGTTGAATCCCTCCAACTGGTACGGGCGCAGCTCGGCGTCGAGCGAGCCCGGCAGCGGCAGCCCGGTCACGCCGTCGTCGAGCAATCCGCCCACGGCCTCCCGCCATGCTGCCGCCTGCTCGTCGACGATCCCCAATTGCGCGAGCTCATCCCAGAGCCCGGCCTGGAAACGGCTGATCTGCAGGGTGCCGTGCCGGTCCGGGTTGTCCTGCAAGGACCTGGCCTCGTCGATCAGCGCGCGGAGTTGGTGCAGTTCGGGCAGGTCCAGCGAGAAGTACGCGCCGCTCGGCAGCAACATCCGGCTCTGGCCGGCCGCGAGGGCGGAAAACACGGCCGCGAAGGACACGGGTTCGCCCTCGAGCGTGATGACGATGCCAAGATCGAACCAGTCGCGGCTGTCGGTTGCCTTGGTCGAAATGGAGACGACGGGAGCCTCGGTGGCCTCGCGGTAGTCGGCGATCTCGCCGGAGGTGTCCACGACGACGTCGGGCAGCTCGCGGAGCCGGGGCAGCACCTCCTCGGTGAAGGCCAGGGTGTCCAGCCCATCCAGCGCCACCGAGGCCGCGAGGCGTGGAGCCCCCCATCCGCCGCTCGACGATTCGCCCAGCGCGGCAACCACCTCCCAAGGCCGGCCCAGGGTCTCCAGGATCCGGGCTTCCTCGGCGTCGTCGCGATAGCCGTGGTCGTCAGGGTGCCGCCAGAGGGGTTGGGCAGTCACGAGCTTGCCGGCTTTATAGTGCCATTCCCAGTGCAGCCGCACGCGGTGGTCGGAGCCGTAGTTCGCCAGCAAGGACAGCGTGGGCACGGCGAGGACCGGCAACTCGACGGAATGGTCCGCTGCCGTGACCCGCGTGGACTGCTTGAGTTTCGGATAGAACGCCGTGAGGAATCGTTCTTCGTCCTTCGCCGGGATCTGGAGCCGGGACGCGCCCATGACGAAATCGAGGAGTTCCTGCGACTCGCCGCCCTCCAAAGGGGCCAGCGTGATGAGGTTAGCGGGGGCCGAAACGCCGGGCAAGTGCCCCTCGCCGGGACCCGTGAAGAACAATCCATGCGCCGGGCGGCCGATCAAGCCCAAGGCCGCCGGATCAAGGGCGTCCCCGCCCAAGGTCACCGACGGCGACAGCTGCAGTCCGTCGTCGGGCCGGCTAAGGTCAAGCCCGACGACGGCGGGCTCCGCGGCAATGCGGACCGGCTCGGTCCCGCCGGAGTGGATGAGCGAAACCCCGACCTTCGAGGCTTCGGCGAGCAGGCTCCACAGGTTCTTGCCGGCGAATTCGTTGAGCAGCATCCACATGCTGGAAGTGAGCTGCCGGTAGTCCGCGGTGGAATGCGCGGCGAGGAAGTTCTGCATCCAGTCGATATGGGCTTCGTTGAACTCGCGCTTGTAGCCGAGGTAGTTCAGGTTGGTCCAGGAGACGTCGCCCCGGATCCACTTGCCCTTGGCTCCCATCATCACTGGGCGGGCCTTGAGCTGGCGCACGCTGCGGAGAGGATCGCGCCGGCCTGTGTAGGAGAAGTGCGGGGCCGGTTCTTCCACTTCGAAGGCCAGTGCCAAGGGGAGGCCCTGGCCTTGCGGTGCGGTCCCCGGGGTGGCGATGAGCTTGCTGAGCGCCTGTTCCCAGGCCGGCCGCTGCACGATTCCCCCCGTTTGGGCCGTCTGTCCGAACGCGGGCGCGCTGAGCAGCTGTGCCCGCACTGCGGGATGGTCTTCGGCGGCGAAGAGAAGGGCGGCCACGTGTTTGCAGTCCTTGCGGACGGGGCAACTGCACACGCCCACGGTGCAGCTCCAGCCTCCGGGCTTGCGGACCAGCTTGGCCGACGTCGAATACGGTGACGGGCCGCTGCCCCTGACCTTGCCCATCATCAGGCCCGTGGCGGAGTCGAAGGTGATGCCGCTGACCCGGCTTCCCATGGCATAGGCGAGGCCGGCCGCGAGGGAGCGGTCGTTAATGGCGGGTGTCTGAATCGCCAGTTCCCAGGAATCGTCTGAGTGGGAAGGCATTCGTTAAGGCTACTTTCGGCAGGAGGCTATCTATGAATCCTAGGGCCCACGCAGCAGCCCTGAAACTTTGCCCGACGTTCACCTCTGCCTAGCTTGCCCGACAACCGCCCCCGCGTACGTTGAAAGGGTCCGGAGCAGCACAAGCTTCCCAGCAGTGAGGAAATCCCATGACCAGCAATGAGAACCCCGTCGTTCTGACGAAGGACAGCATCGAGGCCGACAACGCAGAAGTTGTGGACGCGAACGTCACCGTGGTCAACGAGATGTACGAGGAGCTCCTCAACCACGAGGAAATCGCTACCAACGCCCTGCGCAGCTACTTTGTGGACTACTACCTGACACAGGCACTCGCGGGCGGTTTCGCCCAGTACGTCTTCACGGTCCCGGAGCGCGAAGAGGTGGATGCGTTTGTCCGCGAAGGCCTTGAAGGAATGGGCGCCAAGGGCCACCTCGAGCTGTTCAACCGCACCGCAGCAGCTTTCGACGCGCTGTCCGAGGAGGACGCCGAGGCCTACCTGGACGGCGACCTTGACGAGTCCGAGGTGGCACCGGAAGCCGTTGCCGAGCTCGAGGCCCTCGACGGCGAATTCGAATCCCTCCTGGAGACCGAAGACATCATCGAACTCAACGCAGCGTGGCTCCGCAGCCAGGACGGTGTGCTCTACCTCGACGAGGAGCAGCTCGAGGCACACATCGCCGACCGTGTAGCCCTCATCCCGAACCTCGAAGAGCGCCAGGCCGAGGCGGCCGAAGCCGAACTCGAGAACGCCCCCGAATTCGAGCTCATCATCCGCGAACTGTGCGATGTTGCCGGCTACCGGCTGGAGAAGATCACCATGGGCGATCCCAACTACGAGCACGACGGCGAGACGATCCTCGCCTGGCACTTTGCCACGGACCACGGCAACTACATCATGATCGAAGAGGACGACGAAGCCTTCATGATCCACCCCGAGACGAAGGAAATCATCGCCGCGGTGGAGTTCGAGGACGCTGAAGCGTTCGAAGACGCCTAAGACGCCTAAGACGCCTAAGACGCCCGCTCACTTTTAGGGCATCTGGGGCGGACGCCCGCTCACTTTTGAGGCCTTTTGGACAAACGCTCGCTCAGATCTTCCGGCCGGTCCGGAAAGATCTGAGCGAGCGTTTGCCGTTTGGGGTGCAAACGTGAGCGACGGTTTCAGTAGCCCATGCTGCTCCCGCTTGGGGTGCTGCTGCTTGGGGTGCTGCTTGGGGTGCTGCTCGGGGTCAACATGGAACCGGACGGGCTGACCATGAACCACACGCCACCCACGCCTTGTCCGTAGGTGTCACTGGAGTCTTCATCCTTGGAGTAGAAGTAGATAGGCATCCCGTTGATGGTGATCTGCATCTTGCCGTCTGCAGTGGGGATGGTGCCGATGGTTCCGGTCACCCCGTCAACCGCCGGTTTGGCCGACGTCGTTGTCACTGCCGGCCAGTTGGTGGCACAGCCGCCGGTGCAGGCGCTCTTGCCGGAATCCTTGACGTCCTTCGCGAAGACGTAGACGCTCTTGCCGTTCGCCGCGACCACTCTCTCGCCGACGCTCGACGACGCCGTCTTCAGTTCCGCCGCGCCAGCAGGAGTGCTCGACGCCGGAGCGCTTGAACTCGACGCCGCGGGGCTGGGACTGGTGGCGCTCGAAGATGACGACGCGCCGGGGCTTCCTCCACAGCCAGTGAGGGCGATGGCCAGAGCAAGGATGCCGAGCCCGGTGCCGAGTTGCTTCTTCATGGTTTGCTCCTTCGGGTCGACCGGCCGTGGACGTGCCGGAAGCTAACCCGTACGACGCCGTCGGGTGAAGAATGGTTCAGGGGGCTTGAACCTTTTTCGTGGCGGGCACGTCGTATCGCAGGAGAAGGGGAAGCCGAGCACCAAGGAGGCGCCGATGCCGCTCGACGAGGATGTAGTGGCCGCGATCTACCGCGACCACGGCACGGCCCTGCGCCGCTTCGTGCTGAGCTGCACGCCGGACGCGCACTTGGCTGAGGACGTAGTCCAGGAAACCATCCTTCGCGTGTGGCAGCACGCCCCGCAGATCACCGGCAGCCTGCGCAGCTATTTGTTCCGCACTGCCCGCAACGTCATCATCGACAACTACCGCAAGGCCCAGCGGCGCCCGGCAGAGGCTGCCGAACGCGACATGGCGGATCCGGAGGAGGCCACCGAACGGGTGGACGAGCTCCTCAACCGGGTCCTCATGGAGGAGGCGCTCCTGAGGCTCAGCACCGAACACCGGGAGGTCCTGGTAGCACTGCATTATGAACGTTTCACGGTGAACGAAGCCGCGTTGAGGCTCAACATCCCCAGCGGCACAGTGAAGTCCCGGGCCTTCTACGCCGTGAGGGCGCTCCGCACGATTCTCGACGAAATGGGGGTGCAGCGGTGAACGAAACCGGACTTCACCAATTGCTGGGCGCCTACTTGCTCGGCGGACTCGAGCCTGCCGAGGCCCGGATTTTCGAGGAGCACTTGGCGAGCTGCGCTGACTGCCGGCTCGAGTTGGGCGAGCTGGAGAGCCTCCCCGCCCTCCTCGACGCCGTCCCCGTGCCCGACGCCGTCGCGCTCGCCGCCGGGCGCCCCGCCGTCGAGCCCTCTACCGCTGCCCCTTCCGACGCCCGCCCACTTACAGGGGCTTTCACGGAAACGATCCCGCAGCCGATCCTCCTGAAGATGGCGGCACGGCGGCGGAAATCCCGACGCCGGTGGGCGGCCCTGGTGGGTGCCGTCGCCGCGGCGTGCCTTGGCTTGGGCATACTGGCAGGGCCCGTGTTGAACCAGCCACCCAAGCCTGACGCCAGTTACTCCGTGCAGACAGACAATGGCCTGCAGCTCACCGTGGGGCTCGTCAGGAAGGCGTGGGGGACCGAGCTTCAGCTGGAAGGCCGCAGCATGCCGGCGCAAGGCACGATGTACCTGTGGGTCAAGGGCCGCGACGGCACGGAGGAAATGGCGTGCGGATGGACCGCGACGTCCAGTGGCCACATCAAGGTCACGGGTGCGACGCCGGTCCAGCTCGCCGGGATTTCGGGCGTGGAACTGCGCGATGACAACCAAAAGACGGTCGCGGCGATTTCGGTCCCGGGGAGCTAGGGGTCCCCAGGACCTAGGCGGTCCCAGATTACGCGGAGGCTGCCTCGCTGGCCTCAGGATCGGGGAGGTCGCTTCGTTCCCAGATGGGCATGTCCAGTCGGTTGAAGCTGTAAAGATGGATTCCCGAGATGCCATCCGGGTGCGCCATGATCTCGGAAACGAGGCCTTCCGGTGAGTACTTGTCCCCGCCTAGAAGCTTCCGGGCAAGGGTTCCTTTATTGCTGAGGAACTTCAGGGACGTCCCGACGCCGATCTGGGCTGCCAGGGCCAGCAGTTTGGTCCGGGGAACGGCCCCGGCCACGCCTGCCCACACCGGCAGCTCGACGCCTTCCCGGCGCAGGAGTGCTGCGTAGTCGAGGATCGTCGGGGCGGAGAAGCACATTTGCGTGACTACGTGCGTGGCCAGATGTTGTTTGGCCAGCAGGGCATCCAGCAAGTCGAGGCCGCTCACGGAAGGATGTCCCTCGGGGTAACCTGCGATGCCCGCCGTGATGCTTCCGCCGGAGTACTCGGCGATGTCCGCCAAGAGGGGAAGGCTCGATCGGTAGGGGCCGGAACCTTGCGGCCCGTCGCCACCGATGGCGAATACCTCCCTAATCCCGGCGGCCTCGCAGCCCCGGAGGATACCGGAGAGTTGCGCCCTGTGCTCCAGCCCGCGTGCCGAGAGGTGCGGAATCACGGTGTAGCCGAGGAGGCTGAGCTTGACGGAAGCCTCCATGGTCCGCGCGATGCCGTGATGGGGCAGGCAGGTAATGGTGAGCGTCGTGGAAAGCGGCACTGCTGCCTGGACTTTCTCAACGATTCCGGCTGAGGGAATGATTTCAATCCGGGTGGGGAACATGCTGGCTCCTTGCGGATCAGGCCGTCGCGTGGTGTGCGAGGAGGGTGCGGGCTTCCTGGCGGGTGGTG
Source organism: Arthrobacter sp. FW306-1B-F12A (assembly GCF_058781865.1). NCBI lineage: Bacteria > Bacillati > Actinomycetota > Actinomycetes > Micrococcales > Micrococcaceae > Arthrobacter > Arthrobacter sp. FW306-1B-F12A. The sequence continues at coordinate 374 of NZ_JBYSXD010000042.1, read as the reverse complement.
CCGGAGTCCTGGATGCCTTCGGCGATGTGTGCCAGGTGGGAGGGGATTTCGCGGCCTTTTTTGCGCATCGCGGTGGCCCAGAGGCGTCCGGCGCGGTAGGAGGAGCGGACCAGGGGGCCGGACATGACGCCGAGGAAGCCGATTTCCTCGGCTTCGGTGGCGAGCTCGACGAATTCCTGGGGTTTGACCCAGCGGTCCACGGGCAGGTGGCGTTCGGAGGGGCGCAGGTACTGGGTGATGGTGATCAGGTCGCAGCCCGCGGCGTGCAGGTCACGCAGGGCTTCGGAGATCTCTTCCCGGGTTTCGCCCATGCCCAGGATCAGGTTGGATTTGGTGACCATGCCGTGGGCGCGGCCCTGGGTGATGACGTCCAG
>NZ_JBYSXD010000041.1:0-44477 GCF_058781865.1 Arthrobacter sp. FW306-1B-F12A | reverse complement strand
CTCCCCGGCGCCGCAGGGGACGTCCCGCCGCCGGATCCGGCTCCAGCCCCGACCAAATCCTCCCCCGCGGCCGTCCCGCTCGTCTCAGCGCAAGCATTGGTCAATGACGACAATTCCGCCCAGGTTCTGGCCGTGTTCAACGCCATCAATGCCTACAGGACGTCGCTTGGCTTGAACCCGGTGAAGTACAACCCCACGGTGTCCAGTCTTTCGCAGGACTGGTCCAACAACATCGCCAGCCGCCAAGTGATTGAACACCGCCCCAACTTCTGGACCGATCCCAGGGCCTTGAACCCCAACAACGGCGCAGGTGAAGTCATCGCTGTCCGCTGGGATCGGGATGCCGCCCAGCTTGTCGAATGGTGGAAAAGCTCGCCCGCCCACGACGCACTGCTGCGTGATCCACGTTTCAACGTGATTGGCGTCGGCATCACTTTCACGGACGGCAACTACCAAACCACCCCCAATAGCTACACGATGTGGGGCGTGGTCAATCTCTTCGGCTACACGACTCTGCCCGCCGGCACAGTCAACAGCCCGGGCGCGGGCACAGCCCCTCCCCAACTTCCGCCACCGACGGTCTGCGACCCCATCGTGAAGCACGAGCCGCCCACGCTGGACCTCAGTGCGGCAGCCATCCGCAGCGCAGGTGACCTCGTCGCCGTCGACCCTTCGGGAAACCTGAGGGACTACCCTGCACTTGGCAACGGCACGTTCGGTCCTGCCCGGACAGTCGGGACCGGTTTCGCCGGGGCGAAAGAAGTGATGACCACTGATTGGGACCGCGACGGCGTGATCGATGTCCTCGTCCAGATGCTGGACGGCAGGCTCCTCCTCTACCCCGGAGTGGTGAGCGGAGGGTTCAAGGCCCAAGTGGTGTTGGGCCTATCGGGTTGGCAGTCGATGACCATGGCCGTGGGCATCTGGTGCGGCAACAACCGGCTCCCGCAGATCCTCGCCATTGATTCCAGCGGCGCGCTTTACCTGTACCGGAACGTGGGGCTAACCGCCATGGTGGGGCGGACTCAAGTGGGCACGGGCGTCAGTGCCATCCGGCTCAGCATGGTGGACTACGACGCCGACGGCTTCCAGGACCTGCTGGCCGTGGAAGCAAACGGGAACCTGCGCCTCTACCGCGGCTCCGGGCTCACCACGCCGAAGTCGGAGGCAAGGCTGGTAGTGGGAACCGGATGGACGGACTACTCCGGATTGCGCTCGCTCAACGGTGTCACGGGCCTCAACACGACTGGAATCGCGGGCCTCCTGAGCAACGGAACGATCGAATATTGGGACCTGACCGGCGGACGCCTCACGACGCCGAGCACTCCGGTCACCGGCTTGGGCGGACTCAAGCTGGCGCAGTAACTGGGCCCTAAGCCTCGGAGGTCTGCTCCTCGATGACCGACTTGAGCTGCTCCAGCTGGACGACTTCCTCTTCCATGGTCTTCTGGATCATGCTGTTCATGAGTTTCTGCAAGCCCTTGGGGTGGTACTCCAGCGCGAACCGCAGGCGGGTATTGGGCCCCTCGGTGCTGAGGTAGTAGCCGCCGGTGGGCCGCGCAGGACCGGCAACGACGGCGAAGCGCACTTCGGCGCCCGGCCTGGCTTCAGTGATTTGGAAGTCAGCCGCGATCGGCCGCCCGCCCGGCCCCGCCAAAGTCTGCTGGTAAACGGCGCCTTTTTCGCCGGCATGTCCGGAACGGAGGGAAATGCTGCGGATTCCACTGCGCCACAGGGGATTGTTGAGCCCGTCCACCAGGAACTGGTAAACGGTCATGGCGTCGCGACCAATGAGTACTTCATGCTCTGCAAATGCCACGGAATCCTCTTTCGGCGTACGGCTCTTGGACATAGCCGGGTTCCCCATGACACAGCAGCTAACTGCTACAGAATAGTCAGGCGTGGCGCAGCGCAACACACCCACGTCGAGCCTTAACCGAATCTTTACGAGCCCGGCAGGGAATTTGATCAGACCGTGATACCGGTGAGTCTGTGTCCGGATCAGCGCGCCATCTGCGCTAAGCTGGGATCTGCTCCGGCTGGTTTGCGGAGCAATGCGGGCGTAGCTCAATGGTAGAGCGCTAGCTTCCCAAGCTCGATACGCGGGTTCGATTCCCGTCGCCCGCTCCATTTCTGCCCTGATACAAGGTGCCCAAGCCCTTGGGTGTATCGTCAGGAGCTAGGAGCCATTTCGGCTCTGCTCTAGGGAGCGATCATGGCTGACAAATCACCTCGCCAAGCTGCATCGAAAAAATCCGGCAAATCCATCAAAGAAAAGCGCGCGGATAAGAGGGCTTCAGAGTCCTCCGCAACCACGGTGGCCAAGCCGGCAACCGGCAACAAAAAGTGAGCGGCCATATAGGCGCCATGACCCTCGGCATCCTGTCGACATCGCGGAAGCCGGACGAGCGCCGGCTGCCCGTCCATCCCCTGCATCTGGAGCGCATTGCTCCGGAACTCCGGCAACACATCCGGCTGGAGCGCGGCTACGGCGAGCGCTTCGGCTTTTCGGACAGCCAACTTGAGCCGCTGGTCGGTGGCATGGCAAGCCGTGAAGAACTGATCTCGAACTCGGATGTCATCCTCCTGCCCAAACCGCAGCCGGAAGACCTGGCCGACCTCCGCGACGGGCAAGTCCTCTGGGGTTGGCCGCACTGCGTCCAGGACAGGGCCATCACCCAACTCGCCATCGACAAGAAGCTGACCTTGATCGCCTTCGAGGCGATGAACCACTGGGCCAGCGACGGCGGCTTCGGGCTTCACGTGTTCCATAAGAACAACGAACTTGCAGGCTACTGCTCCGTCATCCATGCCCTTGCCCTGACGGGCTCGACGGGTGACTACGGGAGGCGGCTGAGCGCCGTCGTGATTGGTTTCGGAGCTACGGCGCGTGGCGCGGTCACCGCCCTGAACGCGCACGGCATCCACGATGTCCAGGTGCTGACCAACCGCGGAGTTGCGGCGGTCGGTTCGCCCATCCACTCGGTGCGCATAGTGCAGTTCGACCACGACCAGAACGCCCCTTTCCTGAGCGAGGTCATTACCGATCGCGGACGCAAGCCGCTGGCTCCGTTCCTTGCCGCCGCCGACATAGTGGTCAACTGCACGCTGCAGGATCCGAACTCGCCGCTGACGTACCTGCGGACCGAGGACCTGGATGCGTTCCAGCCGGGCAGCTTGATTGTTGACGTCTCCTGCGACGAAGGCATGGGCTTCAGTTGGGCGCGGACCACGACGTTCGCCGAGCCCATGTTCACGGTGGGCGACCACATCAACTACTACGCCGTGGACCACAGCCCGTCCTACCTGTGGAACTCGTCCAGCTGGGAAATCAGCGAGGCGCTCCTGCCGTTCCTCGAGACTGTCATTTCGGGCCCCGAGGCCTGGGACGCCAGCGAAACAATCTCGCGAGCCATCGAGATCCGCGACGGCATCATCCGGAACCCGGACGTGCTCCAGTTCCAAGAGCGCTCAGCCGACTACCCGCACCTCGCGGCGTAGTCGCCTCGTAACCTCATAATGCGGCTGAGCCGGGCGCCTTGTGGGTGCCCGGCTCAGCCGCGTTTTGGCGACACTCCGCTACGCCGACTGCGGGACGATCCGCACCATCCGGCGTCGGTCCCGGACATTCACTTTGAGCCGCAACTCAGACTTCCGGGCCAGCACGACGGCGACCGTCGCCGCGGCGAGCGCCGGCACCCCGCCTGACACCAAGAGTGCAGCGTGCGGGTTCAAGTGCTCGGCAAGCCAGCCCATCATGGGTCCACCGATGGCTTGGCCTCCGATGAGCACCATGATGTAGAGGCTCATGACGCGGCCGCGGATGCTCATGTTGGCGCTGACCTGGACCAGCTGGTTGGCGGCGGTCAGGAACATGAGGCACCAGAATCCGGAGAGGACCATGGCAGCGGAGAGCCACACCATCGATGGCGCCAACGCGGCCAGGCACAGCATCAAGCCATACATCCCGGCGCACAGCACCACCGAGCGCAGGCGCAACTGGCGGCGGCGGGCCGACGTGATTGCTCCGGCGAGCGCGCCAAGGGCCACCATGGCGTTGAGCAAACCGTAGCCGCCGGCACCGGCATGGTAGATGTGGTCCGCGAAGGCAGCGAGGAGCACGGGCAGGCTCATCGCGAAGACCGCTACAAAGCCGGCCATGAGCCACGGCCAGTAGATCGTGGGCTTGCTGAGTGCGTATCGCAGTCCCTCCTGCAGCATCCCCTTGCGTTTTGGCACGGGCGTGCTGACATAAAGTTCATTCTTGCGCAGCATCAAGAGCATGGTGACCGTGGAGCAGCAAGCCACCGCGTTCGCCGCGAAGGCCCAGCCCGCTCCGACCGCGGTCAGCAGCACGCCGGCCAGGGCGGGACCAATGAGGCCGCCCAACTGGAATGTGGTGGAGTTGACGCTAATCGCGTTGCGCAGGTATTTCGGCCCCACGAGTTCGTTGACGAAGACCTGCCGTGCGGGCTGGTCGAGGACCGTCACGAGGCCCAGGACAAAAGCGATCACGTAAACGTGCCACACCTCGATGTGGTGGCTCAACGCCAACACGGCAAGGATGGCAGCCAGGGAGGCCGCGACGCTTTGGCACAGGATGAGGATGCGTCGCTTGGCGAAGCGGTCCGCCATCATGCCGCCCCAGGGGCCCAGGAAAAGCGACGGCGTGAACTGCAATGCCACCGTTATTCCGACGGCGGTGACGGATCCGGAGAGCTGTAGTACCAACCAGTCCTGGGCGATTCTCTGCATCCAGAGTGCGATGACAGCTACGAAGTGGCCTACGGCGAAGATCCGGAAGTTGGGTACTTTGAGGGAAATGAAGGTGTGCCGCCAAGGCAGCCGTTCGTTGACGAGGGCGATCGGCTGGGTGACCGTGTCAGGGTCGGCAGCGTGCGGAATTCGGCTGCTTGCGGCGAGTGAATCGATGGCAGGTTGGCTGACGTTTGCCGCTGAGGGCGGTGGGGGTGCCAAAAGTAGTCCTTGGATAGGCGTTTCGCTGGGATGCCTTTAACGCTAGGGTTGGCCGCGGTGATTATGGAAGTGAATTGGCCGTATAACTAGGATTGCGAAGTGCAATACGCCGGCGTGAGCGGCGGTGAAGGTAGCTATCCAAGGAGTCCCGTGTTCGAACCCGTGCAGCTGCGGTCCTTCCTGGCCGTGGCCGAGACTTTGAGTTTCACGAAGGCAGCCGAGCGCCTCGGCCTGGCCCAACCCACGGTCAGCCAGCATGTGCGAAAGCTGGAGATGGCGGCCAAACGGGCGCTCGTAGCCCGCGACACCCGGGATGTCCGGCTCACCGACAATGGCGACGCCATGGCAGGCTTTGCCCGCAACATCCTCTCAGCGCACGATTCCGCGGCGAGGTACTTTTCCGGTTCAGCCATGCGCGGCCGTTTGAGGTTCGGAACCGCCGACGACCTCGCGATCACGGGGCTGCCTCGGATCCTGCGCGAGTTCCGGCAGCTGTACCCCCAGATCAACCTTGAACTCACGGTCAGCCAGAGCGACCAGCTCTACAAACGGGTCAATGCGGGCCAGTTGGATCTCGTCTTCGTGAAGTGGGTGGGCGAGGCGAAGGACGGCACGGTGGTGCGGCACGACAAATTTGCCTGGGTCGGGGTCGAACAAACGGTGCTGGACCCGGCCAGCCCCGTGCCGCTGATCTGCTATCCGGCTCCGAGCGTCAGCCGGAAACTGGCCATCGACGCGCTGGAGGCCATGGGCCGGACGTGGCGGGTCACCTGCTCGACCAAGCAGATCGCCGGTGTCCTGGCAGCGGTGCGTGCGGGCATCGGCGTCGCCGTGATGCCGTCGTCGTTGGTTCCCGAGGACCTCACGGTGATCACCAAGCGCTTCGACCTCCCGCCCGTGGGCGACGTCGACTTCACCTTGATCCGCAACCCCTTGGCGAACGCCGAGGTGGTGGATGCGCTGACGCAGGCGATCATCGGCAGAACACTCAATAAGCAGGCGTAGCAAGGGCCACCAAACCGCGCGTGGCTAAACCGCGCTGCGCTCCGGGGCGAGCGCCTGCGCGGCGAGAAGGACGGTCCGGACGATCGCCTTCCGGCGCCGCTCCGCCCTCATTGGCCCCTTGCTGCCGGCCATGAGGCCATCCAGCTCGGGCAGTACCGGCCACGCGTCACACAACGCAATGATGGTGAGCATCAGATCGGCCGCGTCTTCCTTGGACGTCCCCGGCATGGCCCGGATGACACCGTCAACCTTGTTCCTGCAGTTCGCGGCCCGGTCCGGACGGTTCACCACATATTCGCCCCGCTCCAGGCCCTCCCAAAACAGCAGCCTCGGAAGGGTGGCGTCCTGGTGGTGATGGTCGAACAGGCGTCCGGCGTAATCGGCCAAGGCTTCGGGACCGGCGCCCTCGATGCGGACTTCGTCCACCACTTTGCTGAGCTGGGACGCGATCACGGCGTCGAAGAGAAGATCTTTCTTACCGAAGTACTGATAGATGCGTTCCTTGTTGACTCCGGCCGCAGCAGCGATGCGGTCCACCCTGGCGCCGGCGAGTCCGAATTGGCAAAACTCGGCAGTCGCCGCCTCAAGGAGGAGTCGCTTGGTCCGCTCGGTATCCCATGCCATGTGTCCACCTTAACAGATTCCAACCAAGTAGTTGCAGTTTTCGAGGGTGGGGTCTAGTCTGAACTCACGCCGAAAGCAACCAATTAGTTGGAGAATGTCATGAACACCCAAATCCCCGTTGCCGCATCCGCGGACAGCGCCGCGGTTGCGGCGTTTGCCGAGCCGGCCGCACACGCGCACTCTGCGCATCTGCCTTCCATGCACACACCGTCGGTGCATATGCGTGCCGTGATCACCTGGCTCGCCATTTTTCCCCTCGTGGCGATCGGCATGACGATCCTCGCTCCGCTCACGGAGTCATGGCACCCCGCGCTGCGCGCCCTCGTCCTGACCCTTGTTGTGGTTCCTACCGCCGTCTACCTCGTTGTCCCCAAACTGATCGCTGGCTACGGCTCGCTGAAGAGGCGGCAGGCACGGAAGGCCGCCGCCAAGGCCTAGCGTGTGTCAGGCATCACCCGGCGATCCGGCGGCCACACGCTAAACTTGTCACGTTATGAACCGCACAATGTTTAAGTCCAAGATCCACCGTGCCACGGTGACCCATGCCGATCTGCACTATGTAGGTTCAGTAACGGTCGACCTGGATCTGCTGGATGCTGCGGATATTCTCCCCGGCGAGCTCGTCTCCATTGTTGACGTGACGAATGGCGCGCGCCTGGAGACTTACACCATTGCCGGTGAACGCGGCTCCGGCGTCATCGGCATCAACGGGGCCGCGGCGCACTTGGTGCACGTGGGCGACGTCGTCATCCTCATCACCTACGCGGAGATGACCACCGAAGAAGCCAAGGCCTACCAGCCCAAGGTTGTCCATGTGGACAGGGCCAACAAGATCGTCCAACTCGGCAGCGATCCCGCCGAAGGCATCACTCCGGGCATCATGCGCCCGCCGCACGCCCTCAACAACGCCCAGCTGAACTAGGCTTCCCGTAGTCGCGGGGCACCTCCTTACGTGGTCCACATGGCGGAACATGCCGCCGTCGTGCCTTACGGGCGAATAAAGCTGATTTAGGCTGGGACTGTGAACCCACGCCGCCCCGCGCCCGTCCCCCTCCGGATGTCGTAGTGCTGGGCGTCCTTTCCGGGTTCTTCGTGGTGTGGGCCATCATCCTGGTGGGCATGTTCGTCGGCAAGCGCGGGATCCTGGGGGACAATGCGCGTTCGGTCCTCAGCGGCCTGACTTTCTTCGTCGCGAGCCCTGCGCTTCTCTTTGAAACCCTGGGCAAGGCCCGTCTTCACGATGTCTTCGCCGCTCCACTCCTGGTCACGGCGGTGGGCGCCGTCGCCACAGGCAGCCTTTTCTTCATCGTCGTGAAGTTCTGGCTCAAGCGTTCCCTGCCCGAATCGCTTATGTCCTCCATGAGCGCTTCGCTAGCCAACTCGGCAAACCTCGGCATCCCTATCGCGGTGTTCGTCCTCGGCGACGCCAGCTATGTGGCGCCCCTGCTGATCTTCCAGCTCGCGTTCTTCACGCCCATGTACCTGATGGCGCTCGATGCCAGCACCAGCAGCCACCGCACCACTCCCCTGCGCTTCGTCCTGATGATCGTCCGGAACCCGATGATCGTAGGATCCGCCCTCGGTTTGGTGGTCGCCGGGACGGGCTGGCAGGTGCCTTCGCTCATCATGGAGCCGATCCATTTGATCGGCGGTGCCGCAATTCCCGCGATGCTGATGGCGTTCGGGATGAGCTTGAATGGTTCGCGGCCCCTGCAGAAGGACACGGGCCGCCGGACGGATGCCCTCCTGGCCAGCGGTTTCAAGCTCTTTGTCCACCCCACGATGGCGTACCTGTTCGCCCGCTTCGCGCTGGGCCTGGAAGCGCACGCGTTGTTCGCCGTGGTGGTCACGGCGGCCCTGCCCACCGCGCAGAACGTGTTCGTCGCTGCGAGCCGCTACAACACGGGAATCACCGTGGCCAAGGATACGGTCCTGATCACCACGGTGGTGGCCGTCCCGGCAATGATCGCCGTGGCCCTCCTGCTTACCTAAGCCCAACTGACTCGCATTTGTTGTCGTTTTGGGCGCCGAAAACGACATTAAGTGCGAGTCAGTTGGGTGGGGCGGCTGGCTGGTGTCCTTGCGCCTACTCTTCGTCCACTGAGTCCAGGTACCTGTCCAGGAGCTGTGCGCAGCGGATGAAACCCAAATGCGAATACGCCTGCGGGTGGTTTCCCAAGTGGGTTTCCGTGCCGGGATCGAACTCCTCCGGAAGCAGCCCGGTAGGACCGAAGAGCGCCACCAGCTGGTTGAACAACTCCAGCGCATCGTCCAGCCGGCCCACCGCCAGATACGCCTCAATCAGCCAGGTGGTGCAGATGTGGAACCCGCCCTCCAAACCCGGCAGGCCGTCGTCGTACCTGTACCGGAACACGGTGGGACCCACCCGCAGTTCCCGCTCGACCGCGGTGACGGTGTCCAGGAAGCGCTGGTCGCGGACGTCCAGCAGGCCTGAAAGCCCGATGTGCAGGACAGCCGCGTCCAGGTCGGGGCTGTCGTAGGCCACGGTGTAGGAGCTCGCGGAATCATCCCAACCCTCCCGGAGGACCTCCGAGCGGATGGTGTTGGCCGTTTCCTCCCACTCGGCCCCGATGGGGCGTCGGAACCGGACCGCCGTGTGCATGGCCCGGTCCAGCGTCACCCAGCACATCACCTTGGTGTAAATGTGGTGCCGCGGCGCGCGCCGGGCTTCCCAGATGCCATGGTCAGGTTCGTGCCAGCGGGCCAGCACGGCGGACGCCATCTGTTCCATGAGCTGCCAGTGCTCGTCCGGCAGCGTGCCGCGGCGCCTGCTGAGGGTCTGGATGAGTTCGGCGATCGGGCCGAAGACGTCCAGCTGCACTTGGTGGTCGGCGGCGTTCCCGATCCGCACGGGCCGTGAGCCGGCGTAACCGGGCAGGCTCTCGATAATTGCCTCGGTGGACAACGGGGAGCCGGTCACGGAGTACAGGGGGTGCAGCCATTCCGGCCCGGGCGCGTTCTCCAGGATGCGGCCCAGCCAGCGGAGGAACCCGTCTGCCTCCTCGGTGGAACCCAGGTCCACGAGCGCATTGACCGTCATGGAGCCGTCGCGGAGCCAGCAGTAGCGGTAGTCCCAGTTGCGGGTGCCGCCGATCCCTTCCGGCAGCGACGTGGTTGGAGCCGCGAGGACGGCCCCGGTCGGCTCGTGCACCAGCGCCTTGAGGACCAGTGCCGAGCGCCGCACCAACGAAGGTTTCATGTCGGGCAGTTCCAGCCCACGGACCCACTGCCGGGATTGGTGCGCGACGGCGGCCCGCCGGGCAAGCTCTCCGGCGGGGTCCGGCGTCGTCGGCTCAGTGTCTCCGCACCTCAGGTTCATGACGATAGGACCGTACGCGAGGCTGACTTCAGCGGTGGCGGTTCCGTACTTGCCGTCGCTCGTGACTGTGAAGGACACTCCGGGGGCGAACAGGATGATGGGATCCGAGGTGCCCACGACGTGCAGTTCTTCGCCGCGGATCTCCATGTTGAACGGAGCGTTGGCGTAGTCCGGCCGCGGGGCGAAAACAATCCGCGCGCTGCCGGTTCCGGAGAGGACACGGACCAGGCTGGTGATGCCGTCCGGTGCCGGCTCAAGGTAGTCGGTGACCGTGACGTCCGCCCAGCGCGTCTCCACGATCATGGTGTTGTCCACGTAGCGCTGGCCCAGCACCTTCGACGCCTTGACCGGTTCCACACTGAAGTGGCCGGCCGGGTCTCCACCCAGGATGTGCGCGAACAAGGACCCTGAATCCGGGAGGGGATGGCTCATCCAGCAGATCTTGGCCTCCGGGGTGAGCAGCGCCGTCGAGGTCCCGTTGCCGATCATCGAATGCCGCTCCAGCCCCACTGCGTCCTCGCCGAACAGCCACGCTCGGCGCAGTTCGAACAGGATGGCGAGCACTTTGGCGAAGGATTGCGGGTCCGGCAAGCGGTGGCGCGCCTTGGTTTCTCCATCCCCTACGTGCAGGCCAAGATCCGGGCCCCGCAAGGTGGCGATCGCGAGCTCATCGCTGTCCGCGTCGCCGGCAAACAGGGCCGCGCTGGCCCCCAACTGTGTACGCAGATGCTCCAGCGCGGCGTCTTTGGAGGGTTCCACGATGGACAGGTCCAGAACGGATCCGTCCACAATGAAAAACAGTCCCACTTCACGGGCGATCTGGTGCGCCTCCCGGGTCACCCTGGCGACCACGGCAGGCGTGGCCGGCCGGGTGTGGATGGCTACCGCCACGGGCTTGCGCTCGATGCTGATGCCCTTTTCGAAGCCAATGGATTCGTTGAGGGCCGTGGCTGCCTGTTGAAGGACGGCTTCCGTGGCCATCGAGATGCTGTACGCGTAAGTCATGTCGAACTCGGCGCCGTGCGAGCCCACCAAGTGGACTTCCGCCGGCAGCCGCGACACTGCGGCAAGGTCCCGCAGCGACCTGCCGGAGATGACGGCAGTGTGCGTGTTCGGCAGCGCTGCCAGTGCCCGGAGAGCGACGGCGGCACTCCCCAACGGGAGTGTCTCAGTGGATACGCCTTCCGCGGCGCAGAGTGTTCCACCGTAGTTGCAGGCCACCAGGAGTCCCGGAGTGCGGGCCAGCATCCTCAGTTCCGCGAGCAGCTCCGGAGTGATTCCATCGTGCGCGGCCTCGGATTGGACTGCCGTCCGCAGGAGACCCAGCGGAAGCGATTTTGTCAGCAGTGCCGAATCGGCCACGGACAAATTGAGCGGAGTAGCCATGGGGACGATCCTTCCGGGGTGGATTCGTCCAGTTTCCGCCCGGCGGGTTTCGCCTCCATGACCCGCGTATTGCCGGGGTGTAACGAGTTTGCCTAGTTACGTTTAGGCGGCGCCCTACACCCGCGTCAGCCCCACGGCCTCCGCCACCAGCTCCACCGAACGCAGGCGCTGCTCCGTACCCGTGCTTTGGTGGGCGACGATCAGTTCGTCGGCGTCGGCGTGGCGGGCAAACTCGTCAAGGTAATCGCGCACGACTTCCGGCGTACCCACTGCCGAGTACTTCACCATTTGCGCGATGTGCTGGCCTTGGGGCGAATCGAGGATGAGGTCCGCTTCGGCGTCGGTGAACTCGCGTCCACCGCCCAGGAAACGGGAGACGCGGTCCCGCTTGACCTCAAGGAAGAGCCGTTGGGCTTCAGCCGCCGAATCCGCGGCCACGACGTTGACGCCCGCGATCACGTATGGCTCCTGCAGCTGCTCGGACGGCTTGAACTCGCGACGGTAGACGGCGACGGCGTCCTGCAGCGCATTGGGTGCGAAGTGCGAGGCGAAGGCGTAGGGCAGGCCGAGCTGCGCCGCCAAATGCGCGCCGAACAGCGAGGACCCGAGGATGTAGAGCGGCACGTTGGTGCCCTTGCCCGGTGTCGCTTCGACCCCTTGGATCCGGGTGGGTCCCGTGAGGTAGCCCTGCAGCTCCAGTACGTCTTGAGGGAAGGTGTCCGCGGCCATGGGATCGCGGCGGAGTGCACGCATGGTGTTCTGGTCGCTGCCGGGCGCCCGTCCGAGGCCGAGGTCGATGCGGCCCGGGTGCAGCGTCTCAAGGGTGCCGAACTGCTCTGCGATGGTGAGCGGCGAGTGGTTGGGCAGCATGACGCCGCCTGCACCGAGTCGGATAGTGCTGGTGTTGGCCGCGATATGGGCAATCAGCACGCTCGTAGCCGAGGAAGCGATCGAGCCCATGTTGTGGTGCTCCGCGTACCAAATCCGGCGGTAGCCGAGCCGTTCGGCCAGTTGCGCCATGGCGACGCTCCCGGCGAAACTCTCCGCCGCCGTCTGGCCTTTGCCGATGATTGCCAGGTCGAGGATGGAGAGGGGAACAGTCACGTGATGCCGGCCTTTCGAAGGTGGTTTCGTTCGAGGGGCCGGTCTCCCGGCCACTCTTGCGACAACGACGGCGGTGCCCGGGTTATTTCTCCAGCTTGCGTGGGTTCCGTCTCAGCTCGCGAAGATACTGCACATCGTTGAATTCGACCAGCACGCGCTCGTCTCCTAGCGAAGAGAACCATTCGGCCGCCATCGACCGCCAAGACTCGATTCCCGTGTATTGCCATTGCCCCCAGGAATCGTAGATGTGGACGTTGTCGTTGTAGAGCGCCGCGAATGCGTCAACGTCCTTCGCGTGGACAGCGGCTGCGTAAGCTTCCAGCGCCTGATTGACCAGGGTTTGCTCGTTGCTCACGAAAAATCTCCTCATGTGTCGGCAGTTGTGTGGGAAGCCTACACCGCGGTTGTTTTGTGACCCTTCGGGACCTCGAATGAACCCCAGTTAACCCTTGTATCCCCGCGTTTCAGAGCGCTTTGACCGGCTCTTGGCGCTGCCGGATAGTTGCAGCAACGCACACCATCCATCACTTTCGAAGGGGATTCCATGGCTATTTCACGACTCAAAACAGGCGCCGCACTGGCACTCGCCGTGACCACGACTCTCGGCCTCGCTGCTTGCTCTGACCCGGGCGCCTCAGCGGCGTCAGCGCCGTCGTCGTCCGCTTCCGCGGGCAAGACTTTCAACCTGTCGCCGGAGCAGAACCGCTTCCCTGTCACCAAGGACGACGCCGCTGCGGCGCTCGTCCCGGAGGCCATCAAGGCTGACGGCAAACTCACCGTGGTGACCACAGGCGGCACCGCTCCGTTGAGCCTCTTCGCGACGGACAACAAGACCCTCATCGGCAACGAAGTCGACCTCGCCTACGCAGTCGGAGAAACCTTGGGCCTAAAGGTTGAGGTCCTTCCCGTGGCTTGGGCCGATTGGCCCTTGGGTATTGAATCGGGCAAGTACGAGGCCGTCCTCTCCAACGTCACCGTCACGGAGGCGCGTAAGGAGAAGTTCGACTTCGCCACCTATCGCACGGACCTCCTGGGCTTTTATGCCAAGAGCGACTCCCCGATCGGTGAGATCAAGGAAGCCAAGGACGTGGCGGGCAAGCGGATCATTGTGGGCTCGGGCACCAACCAGGAAGCAATCCTGTTGCGCTGGGACGCCGAGAACAAGAAGAACGGCTTGAAGCCGGTTGAATTCCAGTACTACGACGACGACTCGGCTTCCTCGCTCGCCGTGCAATCCGGCCGCGCGGACCTGACGTTCGGCCCGAACGCTGGAGCGGCGTACAAGGCCGCAAAGGACGGCAAGACCAAGCAGGTGGGAACAGTCAACGGCGGCTGGCCTCTTAAGGCGGACATTGCCTTCACCACCAAGAAGGGCAACGGTCTTGCCGTTGCAGCCCAGGCAGCCCTCAACAAACTGATCCAAAACGGCACGTATGGAAAGATCTTGGACCGCTGGGGGTTGTCTTCGGAGGGTATCGCGAAGTCGGAACTGAACCCGCCGGGCCTTCCGAAGAGCTAGCGCCGGCTCCGGGGTGTAGCTTTCCACGTATCCGGAACCGCTGCGGACCGGACAAGCGAAAGGGAGTTCCATGGGCCAGCGCCTTGCCATCCTCGACGACTACCAAGCCGTGGCCTTCGACTACGCGCCGTGGGCCGAGCTCGCCGAAGACGGCGTCGAAGTCACCGTTTTCGGCGAGCCTCTGGCGGACGTCGCGGACTCGCTCCGCGACTTCGACATCATCATGGCAATGCGTGAACGGACCACTTTCGACGCCGGGCTCTTCCGGCAACTGCCGAAGCTGAAGCTCCTGGTCACCACCGGGATGGCCAACGCGGCCATCGATCTACTCGCGGCCGCGGAGCAGGGCATCACGGTCTGCGGGACGGGCGGCTCGCCGGCCGCGGCGCCCGAGCTCACGTGGGCCCTGCTCCTGGCTTTCGCACGGAGAGTGCCGTTCGAGGACCGCCGGCTGCGCGCCGGAAATTGGCAGAGCACCGTGGGTTTCGAACTGTCCGGGAAGACCTTAGGAGTACTTGGACTCGGTAAGATCGGGAGCAAAATCGCCGGCTACGGCAAGGCGTTTGGCATGGAGGTCATTGCTTGGAGTCCCAATCTCACGGAGGAAACCGCGGCTGCGGCGGGTGCGCGCAAGGTGGGCAAGGAAGCACTCTTCCGGGAGTCCGACGTCGTTAGCGTCCACGTGCGGTTGTCGGAGCGGTCCCGGGGGCTCGTCGGGGAGGACGAACTGCGGCTCCTCGGGCCCAACGGTGTCCTGGTGAATACAGCCCGTGGGCCGATCGTAGACGAGGCCGCGCTCCTCCGCGGACTGAACGAGGGGTGGCTCGGCGGAGCGGCCCTGGACGTGTACGACGTCGAGCCCCTGCCGGCGGACCACCCGCTTCTCATGGCGCCGCGCACCGTGCTGACGCCGCACTTGGGTTATGTTACTTCGCAAAGCTACGCCCGCTTCTACGGCGAGGCCTTCGAGGACGTCCGGGCGTGGTTGCGGGGCGATCCGTTGCGGGTGCTTACGGGTTAGTGCATCAGTTGGGCTTAGATTGTCAGGTGCCTGCCGAATTCTCGCTCCGCCCCGCCCTGCCCGCCGATGCCGCGTGGATCGCGGAACTGCGCGCCGTCGTCATGCGACCCGATTTGGAGCGGCTAGGGCGTTGGGATCCGGTCCGCGTCAGGGAGCGTTTCTTGAAGGCGTTCCAGCCGGAACACACCTTTGTCATTGCCGTGGAAGGGCAAGCTGCAGGTGTCATCGCGGTGCGCCCGGAACCCGACGCTCTGTGGATCGAACACTTCTACCTCGCTCCTGAGTTCCAGGGGCAAGGGCTTGGTGCCGGCGTGCTCCGGCGGGTCATGGGCGAGTCCAAGGACCACCGGCCATTCCGTCTCAACGTGCTCCAGGGCAGCCCGGCCCGACGCCTCTACGAACGCCACGGCTTTGTCCTGGAAACCGAGGATCCGGTGGACGTGTTCATGGTCGCCGCGCCTGTCGGGCACTGTTAATCGATCCGTGTCGGACTAAGTGACATCGCAGTTCGCCGGGCGTGTTCCAAGCGCGCGCAGAAGCCTGCCGGCACTTGAACTGGCAATTCATTGATCGGGAACCAGCGGACGTCATCGCTTTCTTCACTCACGGCGATCTCCACATCCGGGTTTGCTGTCGCGGCGAACCCCACATCCCAATGGGCGGCACATGAGAATCCCCCATGCAGATCGTGTCGGTCAAGATCCACGATTGCTGGAGAAAGCAGGACCAGGTCATCAATTCCGGACTCCTCGCGGGCCTCCCTCTTTGCAGCTTCCGCCACCGACGCGTCGTTCGACTCGACGTGACCGCCGAACTGCACCCAGAACTGCCCCTTGCGATGGAAACACAACAGAACACGATCGAATTCAGGCGAAAACACGAAGCAGGACCCGGTGACATGCTCCGGCCCACCATTTCGACGCAACGCGGCGTCCCCCGCCAAGTTCAGGAACTGCAGATACGCGTCCCGTAATCCCGATTCAGGAAGTGTCCTGAGGCTGGCAAGCAGATTGGCAAGAGGCATCCTGCTATTTTGCCGCACAGGGCAACGAACAACTCAATGCCACGACAAGGGGTGTGATGCGTCGGATAGATGTCACCCTAGGTGCCCGTTAGCCGATCCTTTACCGGGGTGGCGCTAGGCGTCCCGGAGAAGGTTCCGCTACGGGGCGCCCTCTCGAGTCGAAGAACATCATGCTGGACATCGAAACTACGCTCTTGAAACGCCCCGATGAGACCCGTTCTCCTCGGGGCTTCTGCCCGGAAACCAGAACCGGGGCAAACCTAGACGCACGGCCCAGCTGAGCCTCATTTGCTCGGGCGGCCGGTCCTTGGTCGACGTAGGCCGAGCACCACCAGGATGATGCCGACGACCACGACGATCAGCCCGATGGAGAGCCACATTCGGTTACCGGTCATGAAACTTCCCGGGATCAGGTTCATTCCCTGCCCGGCGAATACTCCACCGATGATCACAGCGATCACACCGATGGTGATGAGGGCGATGCGCCCGACACTGCTGTTCACGCTGCCCAACTTCCGTCAACCAGGGGAAGAACCGGTACATAGAAAACGGTACTGGGTTTCGCTACAAATTTCGGGACTGCACCGGATTCTCTGTGTGACTCGCAGCGATAAATGGTGGTTTTTTCGCAGCGCTATTTGTCACCCTTCAGCAATTAATGGGATCGTCTATCGGCACGCTTGAAAGAGCATCAACTGCGATCGCCCATCGTCGGCGGTAACCCCGCGAATCTCCGCGAACCGACCGACAAACTGGAAACCCAGAGCCTCGTGCATTTTGATGGAAGCCGTGTTGTGTTCGTTCGCGAAGTAGTAAACGGTCGAAGACCGAAACCATATCCACTCCACACGCGCCCGGGTGAGAGCAGAACCAATTCCCCGCCGACGGGAATTTGGAGGGACGACAACACCTCCTAGATAGTGGCCAGCAGGGGCCTCGCCATCCGGTTCGCCATGGAAGTGGGTCTTCGCCACGCCGACGATCTCATCTTGCATGGCCCCTACCAACACGACCCGCTCGCTTTTTGGGGCAACCATTTCTGGCGTCCAGCGTGCGCGGCCGCTGGCATCGCAGATCGCGCCCACATGTTGCAGGTCGTCCAGGTTCGCCTCGCGTATCTGCATCCCTAGAGCTTACAGAGGGGCTTAGCGAGGCCGTTACGGTTGCCCCGGCCGGTCGTAGATCAACCGCTGCTTCGCCGCCCGGTAACGGATCCCTCAACGTGCATAGGATTTCGAGCATCGACGACCGCAGGAAGCCGCGGTGCGGCGAGTTCAGAATGGCGGTTTCCGGGCCACGTCCAAGGGCTGCATCATCATCGAAACCGGCACGAACTCCTACCGCCTCGCTCACACCGCTGCCCAACAAACCGCTGGCTAGTTTTCCGACAGAAGCAAGGCTGTGGCGATCACCATCGGTAGGGCGAATTTCAACTGGCACCATATGGTCGCATCTGAAGAGCGACTGCAAAGAACCAGAGCATAAGTACCACGGCGATGACTACGGCTGGATGATTCCATTTGGTTGTGACGCGCTCTCCATGTTGCCCGCTCGAACGCCTGTTGAGCCAGGCGGTGGTTACGGGATCCTGGCCTGACGGAATCTCCAGTGAGTCCCCCTCCTCGTCGCTTGTTGTCGTGGAGTCGGGAACAGGGATGTACGTACGGCTTCCCACGGCATTGCTGCCGGGAGGAGCACTCACTTGGCTGACATATTTTTTGCCCCCTGCCTTGATGATGACTTTGTACCGGTTTTGGAGGTCATCGATCGCCGAGAAAGGGATGCAGAGGGTCATCAGCCCGTTGCGCATTTCCAACCCGGATTCGGCAATCGTCACACGAGGCAGCCATGCATTGGCGAAAACCATCCAGGACATGAAGGCGAGCCACGGGATCACGACGCTGCCAAAAGCGTCGTTCCCGTTGAGGAGAAGCTGCGCTCCAATTCCGATAGCGGCGACGACCCAAACGGCCACCGTCAATTGGCGTCCCAGGTGCCTCCGAAAGGTGAGGGACGCTTCGATGGGTCCCTCTTCGTCGTGTGCCATGGACTCATCGTGCCAGACAAGACCCAAGAGGTATCGCCGTATTACTGTCCGGAAGTGCCGGCGTTTACCCCGGCAAACACGGGCCTGACAGCGAATCAAGAACAGTAACGCGGCTCATGTCCTGGCACTGGAGATATTGGCTAGGCTGACGGTAGGGCAAACCGAGCCAGGTACCGTTGTCGCTCGTGGTGAAAGGGACGAACATGGACGCAGATTTCGTGGGAGGTTTGCGCTTCCCTTGGTTTCAGGAAATGGCTCGTCCCTATGTCCTGATGACCATCACGGAAGAGCAGATTGGATTCCATCTCCGCTACGGGTTGAGGCATCTATTCGGAGGCCCGTGGCTTGTCGAACGGCAGCGCATAGCCACTGTCTATCCCGAGCGGCGTGGACTCCTGTCGAACGTCAAAATCATTGAAAGGGGTGGCCTCGCCTGGAAGTTTTGGACATCGCACCCTGACGACGTGGTGCATGCGCTAGGTGAGTGTGGTTACCCCGTGGTAGCCGATGCCCCAACTTCCAGATAGCAACACACAAGCCATAGCGGAGGTCCACATGGTTCTTCCGGCAGCATCCCTGCCGGGGCATGCCACTTCTGTTGGTCTGGTTTAAGGACGCTTCGCTGGGATCGGTCGGCAGCGTCTCCGGTGGTCCTGAATCAGGCGTCTCAGCGGCCCTGAAAAGCATTGACATACTCATCCCCCTTAGGCTCTGCACATGAGCAGGACAAGGGATAGTGACGCCGCAGCCGCATCTGGGCGGCCGGGTTACCTCTACGAAGGCTTCGGTGACGTGCCAATTGGACAGGTAACCACCAAGGACCCCTTTTACAGTTCGTTAGTCAGCCACGACTGGCAGCTTTGGGTTTCCCGAGTCTTAAGACGGCTAAGTTTTGGGATACGAGGTCGTGTGGAGTCGCCCGTCTTCGCATGGTGTACCGACGCCTTAACCCGGACCTAAATGCGCTTCCAGCGACAGTTACGGAGGAGCTGCTCCGTGATGGCGCGTACTCCGAGGAATTCGGATGGAACCACGATGGTCTTGCGAATCATGCCAGACGCCATGGGATGAAAGCCGAACGTCTGCAATTTCCAACACCGGAAGCGTTCATCGACACTGCAAGCAAACCCGGTGCGCTCATCGTCTCCATCGGCCATTCCTTTGAACGGGAGGGCAAGTCCGGACATCTTGCGCTGGTTGCGGGGGTGACGGACGACGGCCATTTACGGATACATCGCCCGTCAGTCAGCACCCGACCCAGGGCAGAGGTCTCCGAGTGGACTTCCCAACCTTCTGGGATCACTTTTCAGGTCGAGGCATCCATTTCGTGTGATGCCCGGTGAAGGACGGTCTTACGGGCAACCGAACCCTGATGAAGCCGGGCCGCAACTGGAGCGCTGAAATGGCGTATGGGTTCAAAGGCTGCTGAAGCTTCTTATTCGCTGGTGCCGTTTCCATTGAAAGCCCCGCGTCAGGTGCCCTAAACGCTCGTCGGGTTCGTCATGGTCCGTATGTGTGCGGCGACACCGAGTCCGCTCCCTCGGGCCGCCCGCTGCCCGGCGCAGCCCCTTACGGCAGGAAGGAATAGAGCCTAGGCTGACATCCGTGGAGCACCCCGATAACGGCATCTTTGCTCCGGCACTTCGATACGAGTTCATCGGCGGTGGCTACAGCAACTACCGGTTTCAAGCCGGCCCTCCCTGGATACGCTTCGTCGTCACCCCGGAACAACTGGAGTTCCACGGCCGCGGCCTGAACCTTTTCCGCATCGGCCCCTGGATAGTGCCACGGAGCGAGGTCAAGGAGGTCTTCTCCAAGCGGCGGCGGCACCTGCTTCCGCCCTTCGTGTGGGAGGTCGAGATCGTCACCACCGACCCCAGCGTGTGGTGGACGTTCTGGTCACCTCACCATTCCGGCCCGGTCCTCCTCTCGATGGAAGAGTGCGGTTATCCCGTTGACTGGACCCCGCACAACTGGGCAGGCATGCCGATCGAGTGAGCGGGCGAAGCTTTCGTCACAGCCTCGTCCCACTTCCTTGGAACAGGAACACCCCTCAGTGGGACACTCCCCGCGCATTGGTGTCGGTTTCCGAAGTCGTCTGCACAACCACTCCCGGTCCGCAAGGGGATCCTTCAACGGACAGGCGGCGACTTCTACTGCCTGAGGGAGCGGCCCGGAACCCGGTGCGGCATGATGGTGGCATGCTCGTGGAACAGATTCGGCACTGGGGAAAGGCGGCTTTAGGTGCCCCTGCATCGGCGGACGCTGTTCTATCGTGCGAAGCCCAACTAGGGTACAAGCTCCCTGACCAACTTCGGCAACTTCTGGCAGAGACGAATGGCATCGAGGGTGAGTACGGTCTGGGCATGCTTTGGCCTGCGCACCGAATTGCTGAGGACAACGCCTATTTCCGGAATAATTCAGACTTCCGGCGGCTCTATATGCCCTTCGCAGGACTCATCTTCTCTGCTGACGCCGGCAACGGTGACCAGTTCGGGATCTCTCTCACCGGAAATCACGACATCTACGTTTGGAACCACGTGGATGACAGCCGTGTATGGGTCGCACCGACCGTCATGCGCTACCTCGAGGATTGGATGAACGGGACACTCAAGGTCTGAGGAGCACGTTCTATCACGACGCAGCGCCGGGTCCCGGCAACGTCACGAACCGGTAGTTAGGCGTCTCGCGAACGTCTAACGGGCGCAGAACTAGGTGGACCCAAGCAGAAGATTTACAGCAGCGAATTCCTCAGATGTGAACACATCCAGGCCGGGTACTGCTTTCCGTCGTCATTCAGTCCCGCCTGGTGATGTGCTGGTGGTATCGGCCGGCTGTGGCAGTCTTTCCGCTTCCTCCTTGGTGGCCCGAATGATCCCGAGAAAGTCGTCCCGCTGCAGGTACTCCCACCTGGCTTCCGGATGACACGGCCCAGGTACGGATCGCGCTGCTCCAGCTCCTTCAACCCGTTCCACAGCGTGGTGTAGCCGGCCTCCTGCTCCGCCTCTATCCTGATCGGGACCCACACGATCAGCAGGGCCACCGGAATCGTGGGGATTATCATGGCAAGCACAAGGACATTGGTGAACCACGACTGCGGAATCCCCGATCTACTGAGGAGTAGCACGACGCCAAGTCCGGCCAGTGCCACCGTGGTGCACTTGTAGCGCAGCTTCAGCAGCTCGAACGCCGTGCGTCCCTTGATCAGGCCGCCACTGTGAGCCTCGTTCATCGGTTCAACTCCCCCAAGCCGGGCCGCAACGCGGCGCTTCGGCCTGATCCTATGCCGGAGCCGGTTCGAGGGCATTGAGCCTCGCGGTGAACCAGCTGACCTGCTGGCCGATGCCCGACCCTGCATCGGAACAAATACCGGCCACGGCCGTCCGGTTGTGCATTCCTCACCGTGCACATGGATACAACCATTGGAGAGGTCCGGAGAGGGACCGCCTTACGTGTGCTCTGCTTTGCGCCCAGCGCTACAGTTGACCGGACCGCGCGATTCATCGGTACATGGCAGGTAGGGAGGCCGACGGTGGGAAAGTACTTTGAGCATGAAGTTCTTAGGGGCTTCTACCTGGAAGACAGCTGGGTATTGGACATCAATGCAAGCCGAGGACAGCTTGTCATTACCGCGGAGTTCGTACTGACCGAGGGACACCCCTCTTATGCCCCGGCACGCCCCGGAGAGCAATACTGCTACCGCAAGGGGGTGCTGGTGTTCGATGGTGTAGCAGATTTGACCTGGACGGGTCAGCTCAGTTCCCGGCCTTCGCGTGACCCTGACGGGTCAGTTGACTACGGCAATATCGACTCACTCATCATCGAGGGAGACCACTACACCGTTGAAGGGGACCTCGGCAAAATCGACCTCCACGCTGCATCCATCCGCGTGGCACTGGTCTCGGACGGCACGATCCTCACTTCGCACGGCGTCGCTGCTGACCTCTAGCACGCGTCCGGTGAAGGATCGCCGATCAACTCATGCGGTTCGCCAAGCTCGACGGTATCGGACCAGCACGCTACGTTGAGGAGCACCAACTCGACCAACTCAACCGATTCGGATGGAAACTGCAATGACCAATTGGGCCGGTCTCGTACGATTTCTCTCCGCTGCCGAGGGGGGTCGCCGTTCGGGCCCTCCGCCTGGTCCAACCTATATGACTACAGCGGTCCCCTACTTAGGCGGCGAGGCCGAAGTGCTTCCGGGCTGGCCAGCAACCGGTCCGCAGTTCAGCATTGTGCTGGAATTGCTCGGCCGCCCGGACGAAAACGGATGGATGAAAGCATCGGTCAGAGCGCTTGTCGAAGATGCCCCAGGCTCGGAGGCGCTTTACCCTGGCGCGCAACTAGTTGTCCTCGAGGGTCCAAGAGAGGTTGCCCGTATGCTAATGAGTCTCGATGAGGGGAGCAGTGAGTGATTTTGTCGAAGCCGGTTGTGGTGTGGGGCACGCGAGTCGTTTCTTCCTACTGCAGTGGTCGGTAATGGCATGAAATTAGGGATGGCGAGGCTTGGCTGCCAGCTGGAGGAATCTGCGGTCGCGTAAGAATCGTCGGCATACCCGGCAGCTCAGGAACCGGCGGCACTTGTCGAGAGGAATCGTTGCCAATCACCGTCGATCAGTGACTTCATCAGCAGGCGTTGACCGGCCTCGGTCGCGAGACCATCAAAGGACGTCCCTGTCTGAACCAATGGTTCAAGCTGGACCGCGAGAACGCCCAGCAGTTCGGTCCGTCGTTCTGCGTCATCGACTACTTGATCAAGGTCGAGCAAGGCCTCCAGATTCCGGCGGTGTTCTGCTGGGACCAATGCCTCCAGACGACTCTGAACGTGACAGTGGGTCGGCTTGGGGTTTGTTGCGGCGCTGAAGCCCAAGAACCAAAGGCCGACGTTGAGGTAGTAATGCGGACCGTACTGGGACTTCTGGAGGTTCAGAACGGCGATGGCGTCAGGTCCGGTGACATACCACGAGCCGGACTTCTTCGATCCGCCCAGAGACCTGCCGAACTCGTCGAAGGTCCTCTGGATGACGTTGCGCCTGCTCATGGGCTGTAGGTTACCGCGCTTCAGTCCGAACCGTGTTGGCGACGACACAGAACCAGTGGGCAAGTAACCGAGGACGCTGTTCGGTCCAAAGAGCCCTCGCACCATGCCCGTAAGCCGGTCCCCCACCGGCCAGCTCAACACCTTCATGCCTTCCCTTCAGGAAAGCCTTAATGTGGGTACTCTCTGATTCCCGTATGACCCGCCCGCAAAAGTGCCCGGTGAAGGCGCCCTAAACGCTACACTTCAGGGCGCCCGGCAGCCCTGAAAATTCGAGGACGCACTAAGGCTTCTCGGCCCGCGAAGGTGTCCCGATGACCACCGCCCGCGGGCTTCACCGTTTAGGGCCTCCATGGGAACCACCGTGATGAATGCCGGCGTTCATCCCCAATTGGCCGCTCAAGAAAATTGTGGATATGGTTTTGGCTATGGAGATTGAGGTCGACAGAGCCTAGCCACCTGACGTTCGGTGGCCGCCCGGTTGTTTGCGCTCATGCGCACCCGGCGAGAAATCTCGCTTTCAGTTGTCCGCAGGCGCTATTCCCTGCGGTCCAGCTTCGCTGAAAGATTCCGTACGTCAGGTGCAGTGCCCTCCGAAGTAGCGCGCGTTTTCGCGCCCCGGAGTGAGCACGTCGACCCATGACTGCGCCCTTGATGGGCAAGAACCAAAGGACTGTGTCTCATGTCAGCACATTCAGCCATCACCTTGCACGACCTGTCATTCGAGTGGCCGGACGGCACTCCCGCTCTTCACCGGCTCAATGGCACCATGGCCACCGGGCGGACCGGACTAGTCGGCCGCAATGGTGCAGGAAAATCGACCCTGCTCCGTTTAATCGCCGGCACACTGACGCCGACCCTGGGCCGGGTCGAAACCGTCGGTGACGTGGGCTATCTTCCTCAGACCCTCACCCTCGGGCAGCACACGACGGTCGCCGCGTTGCTCGGCATCGACGGCATCCTCAGAGCGCTCCACGCAATTGAGGGTGGCGACGTTGCTGAGCGCCATTTCGACACCGTCGGCGACGACTGGGACATTGAGTCCCGGGCAGACGAAGCGCTGCACGAAATCGGCTTCTCCGCGGGTGACCTCAAGCGCCAGGTCGGGGAGCTCTCAGGTGGCGAGGCAATGCTCATCGCGCTGACCGGGCTGCGCATCCGCCGCACCCCGGTCACGCTCCTCGACGAGCCAACCAACAACCTTGATCGGCGCACCCGGGCCAAACTTGCCGACTTCGTCGACAGTTGGCCGGGCACCCTCGTGGTGGCCAGCCACGACCTCGAGTTGCTTGAGCACATGGACTCCACTGCTGAGCTTCATGCCGGAAAGCTTGACGTGTTTGGTGGCCCGTACAGTCTTTTCACCGAATATCGCGAGCAGGAACAGGCCGCCGCCGTCCAGGCAGCACGGAGCGCCCAGCAAGCGCTGAAGGTCGAGAAGAAGCAACGCGTCGAAGCCGAGACGAAGCTTGCCCGCCACGAGCGCACAGCGAAGAAAACCCAAGCCAGCGGCGGCATCCCGAAGATCCTGGCCGGCAACCGGGCTAGCAAGGCGCAGGCATCTGCCGGCTCGATGCGCTCGACCCTCGACGACAAGGTGCTGTCAGCCCAGGCCGCCGTCGACGCCGCCGACGCGAGGGTCAGGGAAGTTGAGCACATCCACCTCACCCTTCCAGATCCCGACGTGCCACGGAGCCGCCGGATCGCCGAGCTGAGCGACGGTTCCCGCACGATCGTCATCCAAGGCCCCGAGCGCGTGGCCCTGGTGGGACCCAACGGCTCAGGCAAATCGACGCTCCTCAAACACCTCGTCGAGAGGCGCCCTGCAGAATCCTCGGGCCGGATCACCGGAAAGCTGCTGACCGGCCGGGTGGGATACCTCCCGCAACGGCTCGACGGCCTGGACGATTCCCGCTCAGCGCTGGACAACGTGCGGGCAGCGGCTCCGGCGTCGGCGCCCGGAGACATCCGCAATCAACTCGCACGCCTCCTCCTCCGGGGATCCACCGTTGATCGCCCGGTCTCCAGCCTGTCAGGAGGAGAACGGTTCCGGGTCAGCCTCGCGAAGCTGCTCCTGGCGGAGCCGCCCGCCCAGCTGCTGATCCTCGACGAGCCGACGAACAACCTCGACATTGCCAGCGTCGAGCAGCTCGCCGAAGCCTTGGACGCCTACCGTGGCGCATTGCTCATCGTGAGCCACGACCTCGGGTTTCTCCGGCGCCTCAACATCGACACGGTAGCCGAGCTCGACGGCGAAGGGGGCCTGCGCGAGCGCACGGAGCCACTCACCTAGGGCCCGCAACAAATCAGAGCTGTTGTTCCCACACGGTCAGTTGGAGCCGCACCAGCTCCGCGTCCGTGTCGCGCGAACCGCCGTCGTCGGTCTGCAAGCCGACGACGGCGGCCGCGACTCGCGCACGGAAGCTCACCGCGCGCCCCCGGCGGGTACCGACTCCAACGACTCCGAGCGCGCCGGCGTCGCGAGGCCCAGGTTCTCGCGGAGGGTCCTGCCGACGTATTCCGTGGGGTACACGCCACGTTCCTGCAGCTCGGGCACCAAGTGGTTCACGATGTCGTCCAGGCCGGTGGGGATAAGCCATGGCGAGATGTTGAAGCCGTCGACGGCACCCACCCGGGCGTACTCGGCCAAGGTATCGGCCACGGCTGTGTAGGATCCGGTGAACGTCGCGTCAACCCTGGACGTCCTGGAGCTCACGAACTGCCGGATGGATAAGCCCTTCTCGGCAGCCTCGGCGCGCCATTGCTCGGCGAGCTGCCGGGCTTTGGCCCCGTGGAAGCCGCTCCCCCGGGTCTCGGAGGTCTCCTCCACCACCGGATCGATCTCCGGAAGCGGACCATCGGGATCGTAGGCGGACAACTCCCGGCCCCAGAACTGTTCGAGATACGCAACTGCCTGCTGCGGCCCGATCTGCAGGCCGCGGACCCATTCCTTCTTCTCGCGGGCTTCCTCGTCAGTCGCAGCGAGGATGAATTCGCTCGCCGGCATGATCTGGACGTCGTTGGCACCCCGTCCGGCAGCCAGGGAGCGCGAGACGATATCGGCGCGGAACTCCACGGCGTCGTCGAACTTCGGGTGCGCCGAGAAGATCACATCCGCTTGGCGGGCGGCGAAGTCGCGTCCTTCCGGGGAATCCCCGGCTTGGAACAGCACCGGCCTGTACTGGGCGCTGCGCGGCAGCCGGGGGGTGACGTCCACGGAATAGTGCTGCCCGGAGTGGTGCACGCGCCGCGCATGGCCGGGAACCGCCCAGGAATCCGCGGAGACGGACGAGGAGACCGCTCCGTCCTCCCACGAATCCCAGATCTTCTTGGCGGTCTCCACGAATGCTTCGGCGTGGATATAGCGATCGGCGTGGTCCAGGTAGCCGCCCCGGCGGAAGTTGGCCCCGGTCCACGCGTTGTCCGTGGTGACGACGTTCCAGGCGGCGCGCCCGCCGGAGAGCAAGTCGAGGGAGGCGAGCCTGTGAGCGAGGTCGGCGGGATCGTTGTACGTCGTATTCTGCGTGGCCACGAGCCCGATATTGGACGTCACCGACGCGAGCGCCGCCAGCATGGTCTGCGCGTCCGGCCTGCCCGCGACGTCCAGGGCGTGCGGTCGTCCGAGATGTTCCCGCAAGCGCAGGCCCTCGCCCAGGAAGAAGGCTGCGAACAGCCCGCGCTCGGCGGTCTGGGCGATCCGTCGGAACGACTCAAAGTCGGTCTGCGAACCGGATTCAGGCGCTTTCCAGATGGTGCCGGAATTGACGCCCTGGAAGAAGATCCCGAACTGGATCTTCCCGCTCGGCTGGAATTTAGCACGGTTGTGCTGTGTCATCGTCTCTCCTCAGTTTTCCAAGCCAACGACGGCGGCGCCCGCCGCGCCCACGCTCGCGTACCGGCTCAGCGGCCGTTCAAGACCCAGCAGTTCCCGGAACGTGCCGCCCTGGGCAACAGGCTTCAGGACCGCACGGCGACGGAGCTCAGGCAGCACCAGCTGCGCCAGTTCCTCAAGCTCCACGTCCAGCACAGCCGGATGCAGCCTTACGCCGTCGGCCACAGCCAGCAACCCGGCAAGGAAGTCCGCCAATTCCGCCGCCGTGCCGACGAAGCGCGCCCGGGAACTGGTCCACGGAGTAAACGCGTCCAGTTCGGCGAGCCGCGCGGAGGCGCTTTGCCCACGCGAGTCAAGGACGACGTCGAGCTCCGCCACTACCGACGGGCCGCCCCCAACAGCCGGGCCGCCCCCAACAGCGGTCCGGGCACGCACGTCCGCAACCTCCTCGGCGAGAAGTGAAGGCGTCGGAGCGGACACCAGCACCACGTCGGCGTCCGAACGAAGCAAGTCGGCCTGCGCAACTACGGGCAATTGCCCCTGCAGCGGGCGCGGAATGATGGAGGGACCCTTCACGGAATACCCGGCCCCTGCGAAATCCGCTGGCGTCTCGAAGTCGATGTAGTGCAGTTTGTCCACGTCAAAGTACCGCCCGGTGGGGACGTCGCGGATCACGGCGTCCTCCTCCCAGGAATCCCAAAGCCGCCGGCTCACTTCCACCGACGCCGCGGCCTCCTGCGCCAAGGCGGCACCTTCAACAAATGAACGCCCGACGGCGGCAGCCTCCTCCGCGTAACCGCTCGCCGCGACGAGCCAACCGGCCCGGCCGCCGGAGACGTAGTCGAGGCTCGCGAGCTGCGTCGCGATGTGGAAAGGCTCGGTGTAGACGGTGTCGACTTCCGGAACCAGCACAATGGAACTCGTCACCGGCCCCGCGAAGGCGGCGCGCTGAAGGGCGTTCAGGCGGCCTGCAACATCTCGCCCGCCAGCGCCGGAGCCGTCAGTCCCAGACCCATCAGCGAACGTCGCCACATGAATCCCGGCCGATTCCGCCGCCAGCACCGTGTTCCGGATCCGCGAACCGTTCAGCAACTCATCCGGGGCATGCCGGGCTTTGCGCCAGGCCGCGGGGTGGGCGCCGTCGCCGTCGAGCTCCAAGGCCAAGAATCCGGGCTGGCCCGGACGGGAGATGCCGCTCATTGCTGCTCCTGCCTTTCGTAAGGGATCTGTTCGCCGGCTTCGATGGCCACGCTCAGCCGGTTTTCCGAGGGTGGGAGCGGGCACGTGGCAAGGTCCGTGTAGGCGCACGGCAAGTTGACGGCACGGTTGAAGTCGAGCACCACGGAGCCGTCCGATTCCGGGGTCACCGTGAGCGAGCGATTGGCCGCGTAGGTGGTCTTGCCCGACGTCGCATCCGTGAACAGCACCGAGAGTGTGCCCGGCGCATGTCCGTTGAAGGCCGTGAGCACCAAGTCCTGGCCCGCGAGGTTGAAGTGGAGCTCGCCGGGCGCCTCGTAGACGTGCTGGATACCCTCGACGGCGGCCCCCACTGTGGTCGGTCGGGGAACCTCAAACGGCACGAACGTACCGTTCACCGCGAACGATGCATCCGGTGCGTATGCGGGCGTTCCGCGGTATTCGTTGAGCAGCGGATTCCCGGGGTGCCGCGGCCGGACGATGTACTCGCCGCCGCGCTTGGCGAGCTCGACGACCGTGTCCCCCGCGTTGAGGTTGAGGCCGTCTCGTTCCGCGATGGGGCCGAAAACGACGGTGGCCCCGGCGGCGTCGGTGTTGAGTTCCCGGCCATCCCGAAGCAGGCTTTCGCCTGGTCCTAAAACCACAGTGACGACGTCGTTCTCCACACTCCAGGCGCCGGGCACCCCGTCGAGCGGAGCAGCTTCGGAACCAAGCCAGTGCAGATGGGTGACAGCGAGGAATCCGTGCGGATCGGCCCGGTGACGCTCGTGCTCGGCGTGCCATTCCTGCCAGGCGGCGGTGAAGGCCGCAGTGGTGGACGTAGCCGTTTCAGTGGGCGTAGGCATGATTCCTCCTGTGGTTTGCATGATCTGTGGTGACAGTTCCGGAAGCGTCCGGTGACGTGGCGCCAGCGAATTCCGGGCGGCCACCAAAGGGATCCGCCGGTTCCCACAAGGTCGTGGGCGCGGCGGCGCGGACGGCCGGGATGACCTCGAGCGCGAACCGCTCCAGGATCTCCAGCTGCTGCTCGAAGGGCAACGTGGTGGGCAAGGAAATGGACTGAAGATCGTGGCCGTAGAGCGAGTGGTAGCTCAGGATTTTGTCGATCACCTGTTCCGGACTGCCCACCAGTGCTGGCCCTTCAGCCACGGCATGCTCGATGTCCCGGAACGGCGAATTGTTGCCCGGGACGTTGCGTCCAGCGGTCAAGGCCTCATAAACAGGCCCGAACTGGCGCTTGGCTTCCTGCGTGGTGTCCGCGACGAACACGCCGCCTGCGCCGGAACCCGAACCGAGGTACTGGTGCCGAGGATCGTGGCCGTGGCGTTCGTATTCCTCGCGGTAGTGGTCGATCAGGATCTTGTAGTTCTCGCGAGGCTGGATGGCGTTGGCCGTGAAAAGTGGATCGCCCCACTGGGCGGCGAGGGCAGCCGAGGTCAGGGTTGTAGCCGAGCCGTGCCAAATCCGCGGCGAACCCGCAAACGGTCGCGGCGTCGTCGTCGTCGCTTCGCTCAATGCGGGCCGGAAACGGCCGGACCAGGTGACGTTTTCTTCACGCCACAGCCTCCGCAACAAGACATACTTTTCGGCGAGCAGCTCCCACTGATCATCGAGGGAGAGCCCGAACAACGGATATTGCAGCACTTCGTTGCCCTTGCCGATCACGAGTTCCAGGCGGCCCCGGCTCAGCTGATCGATCGTGGCGTAGTCTTCGGCCACCCGCACGGGATCGAGCACCGACAAGACGGTGACGCCGGTCTGCAATCGAATACGGTTGGTGACCGCCGCGATGGCGGCGAGGACCGTCGTCGGGGACGATGAGATGAACTCACCGGCATGCCTCTCCCCCACAGCGAAACTATCGAAACCCAATTCCTCGGCCCGGCGCGCAGTCTGCACCACTTGGTTGAGCCGCTCGGCCGTCGAGACGATTTCTCCCGTCAGCGGGTTCTTCAGGTGCGGAATGATGTCGAGTACCTGGAACTTCACTGTGTTTTCCCTGTCTGGGCACTCCCGAAGTTTGCCTCTGTCACGGTCTTCGATTCCGGCAAGGCTTCCTGCGAAAGGCCCCAGCGGTCCAGGACCTTCCCGTAGGAGCCATCCTTGATCGCCGAATTCAGGGCATCCGTGATGGCCGGAGCCAGGCCGTTGCCTTTGAGGGTGGTGGCCGCGACGAGGGTCTCTGAAGGCCAGCCAGCGTTGACTTTGCCCACCACTTTCAGGTCGTCCCGCGTGTTCTCGCGGTAGGAGACGGACGGATAGGGCGCGATGTTCAGGTCCGTCCGGCCCGAGGAGAGCGCCAGGATGGTGTCGGCGTCGGAGGAGTAGTACTGCAGTGTTGCCGGAGCCTTGCCACGGGATTCCAGGTCCTTGTTCCAGGCCAGGAGGATCTTCTCCTGGTTGGTGCCCGAGCCCACCGAGACCTTCAGCCCGGAGATGTCGTCCGCACCCTTGATGTTGTACGTGGACGATTTCTTGGCTTCGAATCCCATGTACGCGGCGCGGTAGGTGGAGAAGTCGAACAGTTTCACCCGGTCCTTATTGATGCCCACGTTCGAGAAGACCGCTTCGAAATCGCCCGACTGCGTCTTGAGCGGCCAGTTCTCCCAGGAGGTGACCTGCACGTCCAGTGCGAGGCCCAGCTTGTCGGCCACGAGCTGGGCGATGTCCACCTCGACTCCGATCGGGGTCTTGTCATCCGTCGCATGGAAGGACAGCGGGATGGACCCGGCCGTGGTGGCAACGGTCAGTTTGCCGTCCTTGCCGATCGCGGCCGGCACGGCGGCTGCCGCGGCGGGATCCTTCTGCGCCCGGATACGGTTCTGCTCGGGCGAGGTGTTGTAGACGACGCCGTTGCGGGCGGCACTCGCCGACGGGCTGGCCCCGGCCGCGGAGGCACCGGGGTCGGAGCACCCGGCGAGCGCCGGGAGTGCGACGGCGGGCAGCACCGCGAGCGCGAGAAGCCTGGTTTTGATGCGTGGCATTAGGTTGGTTCCTCAGATGTTGAAAGCTGGTTCGATGACTTTGGAGAAGAAGCTCCGCGTCCGGGGTTCACGGGGATTCGCGAAGATCTCCTGGGGACTGCCTTGCTCAACGATCTGGCCCTGATCCATGAAGACCACGGTGTCTGCGACGTCGCGGGCGAAGCCCATTTCGTGCGTGACGATGATCAACGTGGTGCCGGAGGTGGCAAGTTCGCGGATGACGTCCAGGACCTCGTTGACCAGCTCCGGATCGAGGGCCGACGTCGGTTCGTCGAAGAGCAGGATCTTAGGGTCAAGGGCAAGCGCCCGGGCGATGGCAACGCGCTGTTGCTGGCCGCCGGACAACTGCCGCGGATAGGCGTCGGCCCGGTCCTTGAGGCCCACGCGGTCCAGGAGTTCCAGCCCGCGCTTGCGCGCTTCGGCCTTGTTCCGGTGGAGCGCGACGACGGGTGCTTCCGTCACGTTTTCCAGCGCGGTGAGGTGCGGGAACAGGTTGAAGTTCTGGAACACCATGCCGATGTCCGTGCGTTGCTTGAGGATGTCCTTTTCGCGCAGTTCGTGCAGCTTGTTTCCGCGGACCTGGTAACCCACCAATTGGCCGTCGATGGTGATGTACCCGCCGTCCACCTTTTCCAGGTGGTTAATAGTCCGCAGAAGCGTGGACTTCCCCGAGCCGGAGGGTCCCACGATCACGGCGACGCCGCCTGGCGGCACCGTCAGGGACACACCCTTGAGGACTTCCGTTCCCCCAAAGGACTTGCGGACGTTGGTGATTTCCACGTGGCCGCGGGTTGCAGCGGCGGCTGGCGCCGCCGTCGTCGGGCTCTCAGCGGGAAAAGCAGCGGTGCTCATCGGGCGTCCTTCGCTCGGTCAAGGTTCACGGGTGCGTGGGTGGCAAAGAACTTCCTTGCCTTCTGCAGCGGAGTGAGCGGCAAGTTGCGGACGGCGCCCTTCGAATAATGCCGCTCGATGTAGTACTGGAAGACGCTCAGCACCGAGGTAATGGCGACGTACCAGAGGGTCGCCACGAGGAGCAGCGGAAGGACTTGCTGGGTGCGGTTGTAGATGACCTGCACGGTGTAGAAGAGCTCGGAATAGGCCAGGACGTAGACGATTGAGGTGCCCTTGACCAGGCCGATGATCTCGTTGAAAGCGGTGGGCAGAATGGCCCGCATGGCCTGCGGCAGGACGATCCTGGTGGAGCGTCGCCACGCCGGAATGCCTAGGGCCGCGGCTGCCTCGAGCTGGCCCTGATCCACCGAGAGGATGCCGCCACGGATGATCTCCGCCGAGTACGCCGCCTGGTTGAGGGTCAGGCCCAGGACTGCCGCAGCGAATTGGCTGATGAGCGTGGTGGTCTGGACCTCGAAGAAGCGGATATCCGTGAAGGGGATGCCCAAGCTGATTTTCTCGTAGAGGTAGCCCAGGTTGTACCAAAGCAGCATCTGCACCAACAAAGGAGTGGAACGGAAGATCCAGGAAAACGTCCAGGACACCGACAGCAGCAGTGGCGAGGCCGACAGCCTCATGAGGGCCAGGATGAAACCGAGGACAAAGCCGAGCGCGCCGGAGATGGCCGTCAGCTTGAGTGTCTCCACGAGGCCGTTCACCACGGACTGCGCGGTGAACCATTGCGCCACCACGCCCCACTCCCAGCGCGGATTCGTCGCGAGGGACCAGGCCACCGCCACGACGCCAAGCGCCACCACAACCGTGCCTACCCAGCGCCATGGATGCCGGGCCGGGACCAGCTTGTAGCCGGAGTAGTCGGTTGGGGCACCCGGGGCGGCAGCACCCTCGGCTGCACTCCGGGCGGCGGCACCCGGCCCGGCGGCCGGCGTCGGGCTTTCCGTGACGGCGCTGGCGGGCGCCGGTTCCGGTGCAGATTGCTGTGCGGACTGCGCCACTGTGGTTGCTGCTGAACTCATGCGCCACCTCGCTTCGTATGGGTTGTTGGCTATCGGATGGCTGCCAATCTAGGGGCGCTCCCGAAGCGGCTGCAAGGCAGGTTTTTGCACTTCTTCATGGGGATTCATCGCGCTTCGCGCGGCTTCATACGGAGCCATATGAGTCCGTTCTTTGCGCTTGTTGACGCACCGTGACGCGTGGTGAACGGCCGTTACCCGGGCCTCGACCGAGGGCCCGCCGGGTCCCTAGGCTCGGGTACCACCAGCCACCGCCAACAGGAGTTGCCATGCCGCCCTTCGCCCCCACGATCGTGTTCATTGGCGGTGGCCCGCGCTCAGCCGGCATCCTCGAACGGCTCGCGGCCAACAGGTCCGGCCTCTTCGACGGGCCCCTCTCCATCCACGTCGTCGAGCCGTACGAACCCGGTTCCGGGAGGATCTGGCGCTATGACCAGAGCCCGGGACTACTGCTCAACTCCACGGCAGCGGACGTCACGATGTTCACCGACAACTCCGTGGCCTGCGACGGTCCCTCCGTTGACGGTCCGGGCCTCGCCACATGGGCAACGGGCGTGCTCGACGGTTCCATCCGCGACGTCCCGGAGCTGGAAGCCCACCTCCTCGAGCAGCTCCGGGTGCTGACACCGGCCTCGTTTCCTAGCCGGCAGCTCCAGAGCAAGTACCTCGAGTGGTTCTTCCGCCGGGCCGTCGCGGCACTCGGCCCGGACGTTACGGTGACGGTCCACCCGGACACGGCAACCGCCGTCGAACGCCACTCTCCGGAGGGTCCGGGAGGGCCCGACGGCGGTGCGAAGTACCGCGTGCGGCTCGCTTCTGGCGGGGTGCTGGAGGCTGACCTCGTGGTGTACTCGCTGGGCCACACGGACTCCCGCGCCGAGCCGGAATCGGCGCGGTTGGCCGAGTTCGCCGCCCGGCACGGCGGGTTCCACGCGGCGCCGTCGTACACCACCGACGTCGACTATTCGGCGATCGCACCCGGCCAGGACGTCCTGGTTTCGGGCATGGGGCTGGCGTTCGTGGACCTTCTGGTGCTCTTGTTCGAGGGCCGCGGCGGCCGCTTCGAAGACAGGCCCGACGGCGGCCTGGACTATGTGCCGTCCGGCGCCGAACCGCGGCTCTGGGCAGGCTCCCGGCGCGGAGTGCCGTACCACTCCAAGATCTCCTCCACCCTGCGCGGCGAACCCGTCGGCGCACCCCAGTACTTCACCGCGGACGCCGTGGAGTTGCTGCTCGCCGCGCACGAGGAGCTGGATTTCCGTACCCAGCTGTGGCCCCTCATCGCCAAAGACGCCGGCTACGCCTACTACCGCGAGCTCTTCACCGGCTATCCGGAACGCGTCCAAGGCGGCTGGGACGAATTTTCGGCGCGCTTCGATGCCCTGGATTGGTACAGCCGCGAACGCGAAAACCTCGTGGCCTCGGCCGTCCCGGACCCTGCCCTCCGTCTCGACCTCGAGGCCCTGGACCAACCGTTCAGCGGCTGCGCCTTCGCGGACCATGCCGCGGTGCAGAGATCGGTGGCGAGCTACATTGAACGCGACCTCAAGCTCCGCACGAGTCCCGACCATTCGGAAACCTTGGCCTTGTTCACGGCCCTGCTCCGCGTCTACATGGAACTAGGCCGGCTGGTCCCCCAGGAGCGGCTCAATTCGCGTTCCCAACAAGCGGTGCACGGATGGTGGCACGGTTTCTTCAGCTTCGTGGATTCCGGCCCGCCGCCGCACCGGCTGCGCGAAATCCTTGCCCTGCACCGGGCCGGATTGTTGCAGTTCCTGGGTCCGGGCATGTGGGTGCGTCCGGACGAGGCCAGCGGGCGGTTCGTGGCTGGTTCCTTCCAATCGCCCGTGGTGGTGGACGCGGCGGCGTACATCGAGGCCCGCTTGCCGTCGCCGTCGGTGGCGCGATCGGCCAACCCCGCGCTGGCGGACCTGCACGACGCCGGATGGGGCACCGAACAGTCACTCCTCACCTCGGACGGCCCGCACTCCACCGGTAAGCTGTTGGTCTCGGGTTCGCACGAAGTCCTGGCTCCCGACGGCGGACGGCAGGCGGGGCTTTTCGCCGTCGGACCCTGGACCTCGGGTTGGGGCGCTGGTGCGTTCGCGCGTCCCGGAACCAACGCAGCGCCGTTCCGCGAGAACGACGCCCTGGCCCGCCGCCTCCTGGCCGAACTCTCCGCCCCTCACCCAAGCAGCCCCGTCCACCCAACCAGCCCAGCCCACCCAACTGACTCGCAGTTGTTGTCGTTTTGACGCTCCATAACGACAACAAATGCGAGTCAGTTGGGGATATTCACGAAAGGTAAGCCATGACAACAACGCCGACCCTGCCGCCGTCGGGCCTTTCCGTCCTGACATTGCCCATGCGCGATCCCCGCGTCAAGCCCCTCCTGGACGAACTCGCCGTCGAATACACCACGCGCTACGGCGACCTCTTCGGCAGCGGAGGCGCGGCCGAGGAACTCAACAGGTACCCGGCTGGCGAGTTTGCCGCACCCCACGGCGCGCTGCTCATTCTGCAGGAGAACGGGGAAACCGTGGCTGGCGGGGCTTTCCGCCGCTACGACTCCCGCACGGCGGAGCTCAAGCGGATCTGGACGCATTCGGCGCACCGCCGTCGAGGACTGGCCCGGGTTGTCCTCGCGGAACTGGAAGCCGAGGCATCCCGCCGCGGCTACCGCCGCATCTACCTCACCACCGGTCCGCGGCAGCCCGAAGCCAAGAACCTGTACCTGGCCACGGGCTACACCCCGCTGTTCGACGTCGACGCGGATCCGGAAGAGATCAAGCACCTGGCGTTCTCGAAGGACTTGGCGCCCATCGAGGCGTGAGCCTACCCCACAGCCTGGCGCGCCGCGGCTTCGATCCGGGCGCGGTGATCGGCCCATTCTTCGGTGGTTCGCTGCGACAGGTTCAGGTCCCCCGGACCTTTCCCCGCCGAGCCGTCGATCAGCTCACGAAGTATGTCGGCATGCCCCAAGTGCTGGGCTGTCTCGACGCACATGTGCACCAGGATTTGATGGAGCGTCACGCGTCGGCGTTCTTCCGGCCACCACGGCACTTCCCCCGGAGCGTCGAGTGGGAGCGATTCGATGGTTGCATCGCTGTGCTCGGCCGAGAAGCGGTGCAGTTCGATGATCTCTTCCCTGCTCTCTTCCTGCGGAACCCACAGGTCCGCGTCAGGTTCGGCATCGTCGGCAAACCACGGTAAGTCCCGGCCGCTGGGCCGGCCAAAGACCTCCCCGAAATACCCAAGCTCCACACTGGCCACATGCTTGACCAGTCCCAAGAGGTTGGTGCCGGTGGGGGTCATGGGCCGGCGGACGTCGTACTCGTCGAGTCCGTCGAGCTTGGCGAGGAGCTCGCCGCGGCGGGCGCGCAGATATTTGAGCAGAACCGCTTTGTCATCCATCCGGGCACTATACCGTTGCGGAGCACGGCAAAACTTTCCCGCCACACCGCGGCCCTGGACCACTAGGCTATGCGCATGGCCAAGAAAACAACAGCTGAAAAACTTGCCACGATCCAGCAGGGATACACCCTCGATGGGCCCACGATCGAGCTGGGTGCCGCCATCGTCCACGGCGAAGTCCACAAAGAGGCCCAAGTCCGGTTGCCGCTGTCCATGATGAACCGGCACGGCTTGGTGGCCGGGGCCACAGGCACCGGCAAGACCGTCACCCTGCACATGGTGGCCGAACAGCTGTCCACGGCCGGCGTCCCCGTCTTCCTGGCGGACATCAAGGGAGACCTTTCAGGACTCGCCACCGCGGCGACGGCCAGCGAGAAACTCACGGCCCGCACCGCAAGCCTCGGCCAAGAGTGGGTAGGCAAGGCCTTTCCGGTCGAGTTCCTCTCATTGGGCGGGGATGGCAACGGCGTTCCCGTCCGGGCAACCATCACCTCGTTTGGCCCCATCCTGCTCTCGCGCATCATGGAACTCAACGACACGCAGGAATCCAGCCTGCAGCTGATCTTCCATTTCGCCGACCAGAAAAAACTGGAACTGATCGACCTTAAAGACCTGCGGGCCGTCATCCAGTTCCTGACCTCGGATGAGGGCAAGGCTGAACTCGAAGACCTCGGCGGACTCTCCAAGGCCACGGCCGGCGTCATCCTGCGCGAACTCGTCAACCTCGAGGCCCAAGGCATGGAGAAGTTCTTTGGCGAGCCGGAGTTCGACACCGCAGAACTCCTCCGCACAGCCCCGGACGGCCGCGGCGTGATCAGTTGCCTTGAACTTCCCACGCTCCAGACCAAACCCATGCTGTTCTCGACGTTCCTGATGTGGTTGCTTGCGGACCTTTTCGAAGACTTGCCCGAAGCAGGAGACCTGGACAAGCCCAAGTTGGTGTTCTTCCTCGACGAAGCCCATCTGCTCTTCTCCGACGCATCCAAGGCCTTCCTCGAAGCCATCACCACCACTGTGCGGCTCATCCGGTCCAAGGGGGTCGGGATCTTCTTCGTCACCCAGACACCCAAGGATGTCCCTGCCGCCGTCCTCGGTCAGCTTGCCAACCGGGTCCAGCATGCCCTGCGCGCATTCACCCCGGAGGACGCCAAAGCCCTCAAGGCCACCGTGTCCACGTTCCCGGTGAGCGACTACGACCTTGAGGAAACCCTCACTTCCGCCGGTATCGGCGAAGCGGTCATCACCGTCATGAACGAAAAGGGCGCGCCCACGCCCGTGGCGCTGACCAAGCTGCGTGCCCCGGAATCCGTGATGGGACCCAGCACGGACGAACTGATCCGCAGCACCATCGCCGCTTCCCCGCTGCTGCCGAAGTACGGCACTGCCGTGGACAACATTTCGGCCTACGAGAAACTCACTGACAAAGGGACCGCGCCCTCCACCGGAGAAGCCGCACCGGGTCGGCCACCGGTACCAGCCTCCGTTGATCCTCAATCCGTGGACGCCGAAGCCCGCAGGATCGAGGAAGAAATCCTTGGCCGTCCCAGCAGCCGCCCGCTACCAGGCTCCGAAGCGTGGCCGCCCGCACCCGCGCCGGTCCAAGCACCGGCTCCGCAGCAAGGCGGCGACGGCATGATGGGCGATCTCGCGGGCGTCCTGGGTGGTGCGCTCGGCGGCGGAATCAAAAGCATGGCACGGTCCTTCGGCACGCAACTCGGCCGGGAATTGCTCCGCGGAGTGTTCGGAACCTCATCGCGCCGGCGCCGCTGAAACGGAGCTGCCACCCGCCGTCGGACTCTTCGCAAATGCGTGTCCAGATGTCACGGGAGGGGAAGGATGCCGGGGTATTGCGGAACCGGCGGGTAACGTAAAGGGCGTGCAGTTGAGTCAAGCGTTGGTCAAGACCGCGGCCGGGTGGCTGCTCGGTCTGATGCTTGCTGTGGCCGCTGCGATCGTTTCCATCAACCTGGTGAGCAACTCCATAGCCAGCCCCCAGCAGCAAGTGCGCGATTACCTGTCGGCCCTCCAGCAGGGGCACGGCGGGGAAGCCCTCGGACTCCTGCACGCCTCCGTGCCCAACGCCAATGCGGCCATGCTGGACGGTACCGCCCTGCAGACGGCGGCGTCGAAGATCACTGATATCAAACTCGGCAACGCCGAATCCCGTGGCGGAAACCGGGTGACGGTCCCCATGGACTACCAGATCGACGGCAAGGCGCTGCATTCGGACTTCCTCCTGGAACGGACGGGAACCGAGTGGCTGTTCTTCGGTAAGTGGTCCTTCGTGCCGTCATCCTTGCCGACCATTGAGGTCACCGTGGTGAACGCCAACGAGGCCACCCTGAACGGGGTCCCGGTAAACCTGCCCAACGGCCGCAACAGCTTTGCCGTGTTTTACCCCGGCCAATACGAAGCCAGCCTCGCCGGCAAATACTTCTCGGCGCCGACTACCAGCACGTCGGTGACTACAGGCGCCCTGCCGCAGGCGCCCCTCAACCTTTTGACCAAGCCCACCGACGCCATGATCAAGGTGGTGAGCGACAAGGTCAAGGAATTCCTGGACACCTGCGCCGCGGATGCCACCAAGCAGCAAAAGCTTCAGCCCGATTGCCCGTTCTACCACGTGACCAACAGCCGGGTGGTGGACGGGACCATCAGGTGGCAGATCACGGAGTACCCCAAGGTCAGCATCGACCCCTTTAACGGGCAGTGGGTCGTGGCGCCCCTCAACGGCAAGGCCAAGGTAACCGCCCGCGAAATTGACCTCTTCAGCGGACTGGTCGGCGACCTCAGTGCCGTTCACGACTTCAGCTTCACCACACGGTTGGACATAGGCGCGGACACCATCACGGTCACGCCGCTGGTGAGCTTCTAGGTTCGGCTGCGGCCCGCCCGGTCCAGCCAGCCCCTGCCTAGTCCATCCCGCGCAGGTCAAGCACCAACTCGGAGTCGCCGTCGGCCTGCATGACCACGGGGATGCCCCAGTCTTGCTGGTAGAGGTGGCACGCGGCGTGATCCGGGATTTCGCCGTCCTCGGTTTCCGGGCCATCACACGCAGCCGCGCGGGCCGTAATGTGGAGGATCCCCTCAGGCACGTCCGCGGACAGCTCGACGGTCCGCAGCAGGCCTACCGACGTGCCACCGCCGGAAAGCAGCAGCTCAGGCGGGGTCGAGGAGATCTTCAACTGCGTAGGGTCGCCCCAGCGGTCGTCGAGCTTCTGTCCGGTCGGGGCCGTGAAGCGCACGGTCAGCTCCACGTTCCCTGGCGCCACGGGGCTCTTGGGCCGCTGCGTCTGGGATGCTCCCTCGTCCACCTGCTGGGCTTCCTTGGGGATGGGAACGAGAACCAGCTGGTGCTTGTTTGATTCCACCACCACCAGCAGCGGTTCGCCGCCTTCCGGGTAGACCACGACGACGTCGCTCGGCTCGGCGAGACCCCTCGCCAGGGTGGACACTGCCTTAGCCGCCGGATCGTAGCGCCGAACGGCACCGTTGTAGGTGTCCGCGACGGCCACGGAGCCATCGGGGAGCACTGTGACGCCGAGGGGGTGCTGCAGGCGGGCTTCCGTGGCCTCGCCGTCGCGGAAACCGAAATCGAACAGGCCCTTGCCCACGGCCGACTCAACAGTCACACCTGATTCGCCTACGACCAGCCGGCGCAGCGCCGAGGTCTCGGAGTCGGCCACCCAGATGTTGTCATCCGCATCGACGGCCAGGCCGGAAGGCTGGGCGAACCAGGCTTCCTCGGCGGGGCCGTCAAGCAAACCTTCAAGGCCCGAGCCGGCCAGGATGGATACCTCGCCGCTGAGAGGCTCAAAGGCGAAGATCTGGTGCGTGCCGGCCATCGCGATGACAACGCGCTGCAGCTTCTCGCTCCACACCACGTCCCACGGCGAGGACAGGGACACCCCGGTCCCCACACCAAGTACCCCGACGTCGAGTGCGTCGGCCGCGAAGTCAGCCGGACCGCCGTCGGGGTGTTCAGCCCAAACGCCGGCACCGCTTTCCGTCACCCGGGCCGGGCCGGCGTCGAGCAGGCGCTGCACGCCGTTTCCGGCAACAGTCTGCACGTAACCCGAGCTGAGCGTGACGCCGCGGAGGCGGTGGTTCACGGTGTCCGCGACCACTGCTTCGTAGCCAAGCTGCCAAGCCAGCGACGACGGGAGCACCGCCACGCCCTGCGGCTCGTTGAACTGCGCGATTTCCGCCGCACCATCCAGGTAACCCTTGGTTCCGGAGCCGATGACACGCTCAACCGTCTCAAGGTCAGGACGAAGTTCCACCAAACGGTGGTGGCCGGAATCGACCACCAGGTAGTTGCCGTTGTCCAGCTGGGTCGCCTTGCCGGGGAAGCGCAAGGTGCCCGACGTCGGGACGGGAGCCACGTAGGGGCCGTCGCCGCGGTGAAGGGTCCCCTTGGCTTCGTGCTCGGCCACGAGTTCCTCGAGGAGCACCGCAAGGCCGTCTGCGTGGCCCTCACCGGAAAGGTGCGCCACGATGTAGCCCTCGGGGTCCACAACCACCAGCGTCGGCCAGGCGCGGGCCGTATAGGCCTTCCACGTAGCGAGCTCGGGGTCGTCCAGGACGGGGTGGTGGATTTCGTAACGCTCGACGGCGGAAGCGAGGGCCACGGGATCGGCCTCGTGCTCGAACTTGGGAGAGTGCACGCCTACCGTCACCAGGACGTCGGAGTACTTCTCCTCGAGGGGGCGCAGCTCATCCAGGACATGGAGGCAGTTGATGCAGCAGAACGTCCAGAAGTCCAACAGCACGATCTTGCCGCGCAGCGCTTCCAGGTCCAGGGTCTTCCCACCGGTGTTGAGCCATCCACGGCCCACCAGTTCAGAGGCTCGGACACGCAATTGGGTGCGTACGGTTTCGCTCATCAGCGTCCTTCCAGGTTGGTCTTGCTTTCGGGCTGCTTGGAGTCCCGATCGATCAGTTTCGCATCGCGGTCTGCAAGCCGCGCAAACATATCGTTGTAAGCATTCAGGTCGGCGTCGTTATTCCTGTCCGCCGCCCGGTCGGTGCGTTTGGTCTCGCGCTCATCCGAACGCGACCACATGACCGCGACGCCGATCGCCACCAGCAAGGTGGGAACTTCGCCGATTCCCCAGGCCACGGCGCCGCCTGTCTGCTGGTCGAGCAAAGCCGATTGTCCCCAGGTCCGGCCGAGGTTGCCGAAGTAATCGGCGGCGAGCAGTCCAGTGCCTCCCATGATGGATACGCCGAAGAACGCGTGGAAGCCCATCGTGGCGAGCAAGAGAAGCAGCCGCATCGGGTAGGGCGCACGACGCGGCAGCGGGTCCGTGCCGATCATGGTGAGGACGAAGATGTAGCCGGTGAGCAGGAAGTGCAGGTTCATCAGTTCGTGGCCCACGTGCTCACGCATCGCCCAGCCGAACGCGTCCGAGAAGTAGAACAGGACGATCGAACCGGCAAAGTTCGCCGCGGCGAAGAGTGGGTGGGTCACCACTTGGGAGAACTTCGAGTGCACGAACACCAGGAGCCATTCACGAAGGCCACGGGAGCCATCTCCGCGTGATCCCTCGCCGCGCGACGGCAGGGCCCGCAATGCCAACGTCACCGGGGAACCCAGAACCAGGAACAGCGGCGCCACCATCGTCAACGCCATGTGGTCCACCATGTGGGCGGAGAACAGTATGCGGCCGTATACCGACGGCGGCCCGGACGTGATGTAGGTCAGGACGAGCAGGCCGATCATCCAGTTCACCGCACGGAACCACGACCAGGAGTCACCGCGGCGACGGACCTTGGCCACGCCAAGGATGTAGCTCGCCGCGCCGAAGAGGGCCACAGCCACCCAAAGCCAGTCGAAGCGCCACTCGGTCAACCATCGCGCGGGCGTCAGTTCGGGCGGCAGCTCGTAACCGGACAGGATGAAGGCCGGCGAGGCGTCGGGCGCGTAGGTGGTGGGCAGCGGCGGTGCCGAACTGGCCAACGCGACGGCGAGTCCCGACGTCGCGCCCATCACCAGAAGTTCAACCAACACCAGCTGCCACAGCACGCGGCGCGTGGTCATCGACTTGCGGCCCAGCTGCGGGATCACCCACTGGCGGTGCATGAAACCGATGCCGCCGAGGACAACTGTGGCAAGCGCTTTCGCCAGGATGATCTGCCCATAGGGGGTGCCAACCAAGGCTGAAAAACTGGTCACACGAATGCTCGCGTTCACGACGCCCGAAGCGAAGACCAGCACGAAGGCGAAGCCGGCCAACGCGGAGAACCGGCGCAGGGTCTGCTCAGTAATGTCCTTGGTGCCTGTTGCCTTGGAACCCCGCAGGAGGCTCGAGAGGACCGCAAGCATGATGATGCCGCCCACCCAGGTGGACACGCCCACCAAGTGAAGGCCGAGCGAATTGATGGCGCCCTCGTGGTCGTTGGAACTCGCGGAGTGCCCGATCAGCGCACTCGGGATTAGTCCGCCCAGGGCCAGGACGAGCGTCAGCGCTAGTCCCGCCAGCGAGCGGACGCCGAACAGCGCCGTCGTGACAATCGCGGCGATAATCGTCACGGCGAGCCACGCCTGGCCCGTCTGGATGTCCGTCATGAAGTAGACGAGGGATGCAGTGAACTGCGCGTCCCCGGAGAGGCTCTGCCCGGCCACATCCGAGTACGTCAACACAAGGACAGCGACGGCGGAGAGCGTCCAGGCAGCGCCTGCTGCTGCCGCTACGGCCAACGCACGCGTGAACGCCGGGTGTTCCGGGGCGTCATCGCCCCTGGATCGGGACAGGTGCTTGGGAAGGATAACGACGGCGAAGATCAGCCCGCCGATCACAGTCGCCAAGGAGACATTGTGAATGGCT
The DNA here is from genome assembly GCF_058781865.1 of Arthrobacter sp. FW306-1B-F12A. NCBI lineage: Bacteria > Bacillati > Actinomycetota > Actinomycetes > Micrococcales > Micrococcaceae > Arthrobacter > Arthrobacter sp. FW306-1B-F12A. Next base: position 1,207 of record NZ_JBYSXD010000041.1, on the reverse strand, counting down.
TTGGCGACGGGCAGCCCCCAACGAACCAAGGCGCCCGGGTCAGAGACTTGGCGCGCGGCCGAGGCGCCGGAGAAGATCAATGCGCCCGCTAGAGCCAGGAAGAGCGCAGCGAAGCCCGCAAGCTGCCACGGTAGGGAGATCCCCTCCACGGCAGCGCCTGCCTTCGTTCCCGGCTTGGAAGCGGGCGAGGGGGCAGTGGAGGGAGTTTTGGCTGATGGCACCTATCCATTGTCCGCTAACGTCGGCGGCGCGGCGAATCGAGCGGGTTAAAGCAGAAAGGCGGCAACCGGCAGGTTGCCGCCTTTCCTAGGCGTTCGCCGAAGTGTCTTACTTCTTGGCGACAGCTGCCTTCAGCTTGGAGCCGGCGGTCAGCTTGACGCTGTGGCCAGCGGCGATCTGGATGGTCTCGCCGGTCTGCGGGTTGCGGCCCGTGCGAGCTGCGCGGTCGGTGCGCTCGATGGCGAGCCAGCCCGGAATGGTGATCTTCTCGCCAGCGGCGACGGAAGTCTCGAAAACTTCGAACAGGGCATCGAGCACGGAGTTGACTGCAGCCTGGCTGGTGCCAGCCTTGCCAGCTACCTCGGAAACCAGTTCGCTACGGTTCTTAGCCATTTGTGTCCTCCTGGACTTTACGATTTTGGAGCCCACACACGGCATGCGTGCGAGCCACTGTTCGAAAACTTACCAGCTTGGGAGGACTCGGCCAGCAAATTCCGCGTGTTTCCGCGCTTTTTTGACCAAATTCACCCTATTTCGGGCGCTTTTGGGGGTCAATTCCGCCGCGGGCGAACTCCCGAACCCCCGACGCCCGCTCACTTATAGGGGGTTTTGAGCGGACGCCCGCTCACATGTGGCGGCTCCCGGCGGGACGCCCGCTCACATATACCGGCTCCCGGCGGGACGCCCGCTCACTTATGGCGGCTCCTGGGCGGACGCTCGCTCACATCTGCCGGGTTCCGGTCGGATGCCGGCTCACATCATGTGGGCGGGCGTGGGCCGTGGAACCCGCATGTCTGAGCGGGGGTTTGGGATTTCCGGGCCATAGGTGAGCGGGGTCCGGGGAAGCCGGGTCATAGGTGAGCGGGGGTCCGGGGAAGCCGGGTCATTTGTGAGCGGGGGTTGGCTCGTGTGCCGTGTGTTGGGGTGTGTTGGGGTGTGTTAAGTGGGTCAGGCCCCCCCCCCGGGGGTGGGGGGCGGGGCGGGGGAT
>NZ_JBYSXD010000040.1:0-44572 GCF_058781865.1 Arthrobacter sp. FW306-1B-F12A | reverse complement strand
TCCTTCCCGGGCTAGTCCCCGCCGCCCCCCAGCCTTCGCAAGCTCAGGCCGGGGCCCTCGCCGGCGTGGGCCCACCCACCGCCTCCCTAACCTCGCTTCGCTCGGCCAGGGAACCCTGGCGGCGTGGGCCCACGTTCCGACAACGTCGCCACTTGTTCTCCACATAGCGCGGTTGGGGAGTGTTGTCGGCCGTCGAGGAGCCGGATGCTTGGGGCATGGGTACTGTGGGCCGTTGCCGGGTGCGTGACCCTGACCGCACTGTGGTCCCGAGTGACGACGCACGCCATCGGGGAGTCCATCCTGCACGATTGGCGAGGCTCGCGCAGGGCGTCGGTGAGGCCTTCGTCGAGCTGCTGGCTGTTCTGGCCCCGGTGGAATGTGTGTGCTGTGGTTTCGAAGATTCGGCGCTCTGCGGCACCTGTGCACGGCGACTGCGGCTGCTATGCGCCCGTCCGTTTCGCGCCGAAGGACAGGCACCGGCTTTGCTCACGGCGGAAGGGGCCGTGATCCTGCCCGTCGTCGCGGGCGGACACTACCGGGACGAACTGGCCCAAGCCCTGCTTTCTTTCAAGCATCTGGGCCAGGGACGGCTCGCCTCCGTGCTCGCGCCTGCACTGGGCAAGGCCATCCGGTCTGCCGTTGGAGACGCGGCAGGCGTCTGCCTTATACCTGTTCCCAGCAGTAACGCGGCTTTCCGGCGCCGCGGATTCAGTCCGGTCCATCTCTTGCTTGGCCGCTTGGGACAACGTGGCGCTTTGCCGGGTCTGCACATGACGGATGCCTTGAAGAAGGCGCCCGGACCGGGAAGCGGGCAAAAGGGCTTGGGCCGCGGAGAGCGTGCGCGCCGTGTCCGTGGTTCCATGACCGTTCGCCTGTCCCGCAAAAGGTCATTGGAGGGCAGGGCATGCGTCATCGTCGACGACGTCCTCACTACGGGTGCGACCCTCGCCGAAGCCGCCCGGGCCGTGTCGTCGGCGGGAGGCGTGGTGTGTGGAGCGGTGGTCCTTGCCGCCACCCGGCCGCCGGCCGGCAGCGACCTACCTGCGGACGGGCTGGACACCCAGCCCGCGCCGACTCAAACAAAAAATAAGTGACGAAAGGATGAATTACCAGTGGCGATGAACTAACGTCGGTTATGGGTACCAAGAACAGATGTACCTGTCGATAGCGGCTCGGAAAGGGGCTCGACTGTCCGTCAGATCAGCCCCTAGAAGCGCCCTTATCGTGTCACCTGAGTTGTTTGGAGGGCACCATGGAGTTCATGATCAGCGGCCGTAATCTGACCGTTTCGGATCGCTTCCGCGAGTATGCCGGCGAGAAGATATCAAAGATTGAATCGCTTGGGGACAAGGTCCAGAGGGTCGACGCGAAGGTTTCAAAGGAAACCAACCCGCGCCAGACACCGGGCCAGCTCACGGTCGAAGTGACAGTTCTGGGCCGGGGCCCTGTGATCCGGGCCGAAGCGAGCGCCGCTGACAAGTTTGCCGCCTTTGATCTCGCCTATAGCAAGCTGCTGGAGAGGCTCCGCAGGGCCAAGGACCGCAAGAAGGTCCACCACGGCCGCCACACCCCCAAAGCCGTTCGTGAGGCTACTGCGACGCTCGAGCCGGCCAGCGCGAGCGAACCCATTTACGTAGAGGCAAGCAACCACCAGGAGCCAACGACGCCACCGGTGGAGACCTCGCCCTACGACGTCGACAACGACATTCCGGCCGGTGATTCCCCGGTCCTGATTCGTCGCAAGGTTTTCCCCGCCGCTTCGCTCACCCTTGATGACGCGGTGGACAACATGGAATTGGTGGGCCACAATTTCTACCTGTTCGTGGACAAGGAAACCAACACGCCGTCGGTCGTCTACCGCCGCCGTGGCTGGACATATGGAGTAATCACTCTGGACTCCACATGCGAACCAGGAGACGAACCCGTGGAGGAAAAGATCCACGCTTACCGTTCGAATGACCAAGCCGCCACAGCCTAGCTTGCATTCGTAATTCCCATGAAAGGACTGGCATGGCCGCTTCGCTGAGCCTGTTGCAGGCGCGGCGGATTGCATTGGCAGCCCAAGGACTGGACAAGGAACGGCCCACCGGCCCCGTGACTTCGCGGGCGGTGGGCCGCACCTTTGCCCGCCTCCACGTGGTGCAGATCGACTCCGTCAATGTCCTCTCGCGCAGCCACTACCTTCCTTTCTTCTCAAGGCTTGGCAACTACGACCGGAGCATCCTTCATGCGATGGCCGGGCGAAGTCCGCGGCGCATGATGGAATACTGGGCGCACGAGGCGAGCTTCATCCGCCCGGAACATTTCCAGGATCTGCTGCTCTGGCAAAACCGCGCATGGGTGGGCGCAGCCCACTTGGAACATGGACTCCGGGAGGACATGGCCAACCGGATCCTCGATACGCTCGCGACCGGGCGCCCCATGACTGCCGCACAATTGACGGCCCACCTAGGGCACCAGGAAGACCGGCAGCACGATAACTGGGGGTGGAACTGGAACCTGGTCAAGAGGGTTTTGGAGCACTTGTTTGAAGAGGGGCTCGTGACGGCCGCGTCGAGGACGGAGCAGTTCGAACGCCGGTACACGCTGACATCGCGGGTCCTGCCACCGGGATTGCCTGCGGTCATCCCCCGAGCAGGAGCCCTCCCGGACGGCGGCTCCGAGCTGTCGACGGCGGCAATGGACCGACTGATCGACGCGGCAGCCCAGGCCCATGGAATCGGATCAATCCGCTGCTTCGCCGATTACTTCCGGACTCCGGTGAAGGCAGCTGCAGCATCGATCGACAGGCTCGTTGCCGCCGGCCGCCTGGAGCCCGTCACGGTGCGTGGTTGGGACCGGGCCTTGTACCGGCACGCGGAGGCCCGTCTTCCCAGGGCCGCCACGGGCCGTGCCTTGCTCAGCCCGTTTGATTCACTGGTCTTTGAGCGTAGAAGGCTCGAGGAGTTGTTCGGCTTCCATTACCGGATCGAGATCTACACGCCTGCGGAGAAACGCAAGTTCGGGTATTACGTGCTGCCCTTCCTCCTTCGGGACGCAGTGGTCGCGCGCGTAGACCTCAAGGCCGACCGCGCAGCCAAGCAGCTTCTGGTGCGTGCCGCCCACGGCGAGCCGGACGCTCCGGCGGACACCGCCGTCGAGCTTGCCGCCGAGCTGCGGCTTATGGCGCAGTGGTTGGGGCTCGACGACGTCGTCGTGTCACCGATGGGCGATCTCTCGTCGCCGCTTGCCTCGGCAGTGGCCCGCGGCTGAGGTCATGGGTCTCCGGCGGTGGCCTGCGGGCGCCTTGCGCTCCGCTCTCAGGGAAACGGGGCCGCGTGGCGTTGGTCTCTCCCGTAGACTGAAACCGCCAGAATTCGGCAGCTTGAGACTGGGAGCAACTTTACGTGGCATCACTTATCGAAAAACTTCTCCGCACGGGTGACAAAAAAACCCTGAGGCAACTGCGGACCTACGCCGATTCCATCAACGCCCTCGAAGACTCCTTCAAGACCTTCTCCGATGCCGAATTGCGCGAGGAGACGGACAGGCTGCGCGCCCGCCACGAGGACGGCGAGAAGCTGGACGATCTCTTGCCGGAGGCTTTCGCAGCGGTGCGTGAAGCTTCCTCCCGCACCTTGGGGATGCGCCACTTCGATGTCCAGCTCATGGGTGGGGCCGCCCTCCACCTGGGCAATATCGCCGAAATGAAGACCGGTGAAGGAAAGACCCTTGTGGCCACCGCTCCGGCCTTCCTCAATGCCCTGACAGGCAAGGGCGTGCACGTCGTTACAGTCAACGACTACCTCGCCGAATACCAGTCCGAACTCATGGGCCGTGTCTATCGCTTCCTTGGCCTCAGCAGCGGTTGCATCCTGTCGAACCAGGATCCCGAAGTGCGCCGTCAGATGTACGCGGCAGACATCACCTACGGCACCAACAACGAATTCGGCTTCGACTACTTGCGCGACAACATGGCGTGGGACAAATCCGAGCTTGTGCAGCGCGGCCACAACTACGCGATTGTCGACGAAGTGGACTCCATCCTCATCGACGAAGCCCGTACTCCGCTCATTATTTCCGGTCCTGCCCAGGGTGACACCAACCGCTGGTACAGCGAATTCGCCAAGGTCGTGCAGCGCCTCCAGGCTGAAGTCGACTACGAGGTCGACGAAAAGAAGCGGACGGTCGGTGTTCTCGAAGCCGGCATCGAGAAGGTCGAAGACTACCTCGGCATCCAGAACCTGTACGAATCCGCCAACACCCCGCTTATCGGCTTCCTGAACAACGCCATCAAAGCCAAAGAGCTCTTTAAGCGGGACAAGGACTACGTCATCCTCGACGGCGAAGTCCTCATTGTTGACGAACACACCGGCCGTATCCTCGCCGGACGGCGTTACAACGAAGGCATGCACCAGGCGATCGAGGCCAAGGAAAACGTCGAGATCAAGGCTGAGAACCAGACTCTCGCCACTGTGACCTTGCAGAACTACTTCCGCATGTACTCCAAGCTCTCGGGCATGACCGGCACGGCTGAAACCGAAGCCGCCGAGTTCATGAGCACCTACAAGCTTGGCGTGGTACCCATTCCCACCAACCGGGACATGCAGCGCATCGACCAGTCGGACCTCGTGTACAAGAACGAAATCGTGAAGTTCGAAGCCGTCGTGAAGGACATCGCGGAACGGCACGAGAAGGGCCAACCCGTGCTCGTCGGCACTACCAGCGTTGAGAAGAGCGAATACCTTGCCAAGCTGCTGGCCAAAGAGGGCATCCGGCACGAGGTCCTGAACGCAAAGAACCACGCACGCGAGGCCGCGATTGTCGCGCAAGCGGGACGCAAGGGCGCCGTCACGGTCGCCACCAACATGGCTGGCCGCGGTACTGACATCATGCTGGGCGGAAACGCCGAGTTCACGGCCATCGCCGAACTGGCAAAGCGGGGCCTGGACCCTGAGGAAAACTCCGAGGAGTACGAGGCCGCATGGCCCGAAGCGCTCGAAGCGGCCAAGCAGGCAGTCAAGGACGAGCATGAGGAAGTGCTTGAACTTGGCGGGTTGTATGTGCTGGGCACGGAACGCCACGAATCCCGTCGAATCGACAACCAGCTGCGTGGCCGCTCGGGCCGCCAGGGCGACCCGGGGGAGTCCCGCTTCTACCTCTCGCTGACCGATGACCTCATGAGGCTCTTCAACTCCGGCGCTGCCGAGCGCCTCATGAACAGCTCGGTACCGGACGATGTTGCACTCGAATCCAAGCTCGTGTCCCGCGCGATCGCTTCGGCCCAGGGCCAGGTTGAAGGGCGGAACGCCGAGCAGCGCAAGAACGTCCTCAAGTACGACGACGTCCTGAACCGCCAGCGTGAAGCCATCTATGGCGACCGCCGGAGGATCCTTGAAGGCGACGACCTGCACGAAAAGGTCCAGTTCTTCCTGGAAGACACCATCAATGCCTTGATCGATGCCGCGACGGCAGAGGGAACCGGCGATGACTGGGACTTCCACCAGCTGTGGACCAACCTCAAGACCCTGTACCCGGTAACTGTTACGGCCCAGGACATCATCGACGAAGCCGGCGGGAAGGCGCGGGTGTCCGTTGAATTCCTTAAAAACGAGATCCTTTCGGACGCCCAGCTCGTTTACAAGGAGCGGGAAGAAGCCATTGGCGCCGAGAACATGCGCGAGCTTGAGCGCAGGGTTGTCCTCTCGGTCCTTGGCCGCAAGTGGCAGGAACACCTCTATGAGATGGACTACCTCAAAGAAGGCATTGGCCTGCGCGCGATGGCCCAACGGGATCCCCTGGTCGAGTACCAGCGTGAAGGATTCACGATGTTCCAGAGCATGATGGAAGCCATCCGCGAAGAGAGCGTGGGCTTCCTCTACAACCTGGAAGTGGAAGTAACGCCCGCCGAAGACGTGGTGGTAGTGGATGGCAGCCCTGAAGGCGGTCACGTGGAACATCACGATCCGCAGATCCGCGCGGCCGGCCTCGAAGCCCCGGAAAAGCCTGTTCAGCTGCAGTACACGGCGCCTGGTGAAGACGGCGCGAGCCAGACCCGCGTCGAGGGGAGGGCCTCGGGCCGCTCAGGCAACCCCGCCAAGGCTGCCGCTGATGACAAGCAACGCGGATCCAACAGGAAGAAGCGCCGCTGACACTGCGACTGCCTGACGCATGTAGCTGACGCCCGCAGCCTCCGGACGTTTCCAATAAGCCGATGCCTGCAGCGAAAACGGAGAGGGACCAGAACGCGCGTTCTGGTCCCTCTCCGTTTTCGCGTGCTTTGAACCGGGCCGTCAGCCGATTTCGAGGGCGGTAACCCGCCATGCGCCGTTGATCCCTTCAAGCCTCATGGCTACGGCGCGGGAGCGGAGTTCTTCCGAGACAACCAAGCTGGCCTCGTACACTCCGTCGTTCACCGCGCAGACACGCACGGAACGGACCATTGGACTTCGGTGAAGGCGCCGCCCACCCGGGGCGTTGGCAGCATGGGCTCGCGTCAATGCGGCACGGTGTTGAAGGGCGCTGAGGCATCCGGGATCCAGGGTCCGTGAGAGCTGTTGCGCCGGCCGGGTGCCTGCAAGGACTTCGACCGCGGCTTGGGCGATGCTGCGGGCCAGTGCGCGGATTTCGCCGTCGAGACTGCGGATCTGGGCCGCTTTGCGGGCAGGAGATGGCCCCCCGCCCGACGGCCCGTCCGTTCGGGCTTTCGCACGAGGGGAAGCCATGATCGAACGGGAGGCAATGGGTGGCGAAGCCGCCTGAAGGACTTCATTCGGCACGCTGCGGAAGGCTGGTGATGCGCTCATGGACTTCCTCGGTTACGGATCGCTGGTTGGTGGTGGTTGGGCTGGGTCACTGGTTCGGCGGTGGTTGGAGGACCTGACCCGGTAGGAGGAGCCCAGGGTCGTCTCCAATGACATGCCGGTTGGTGGAGTACCACCTCGGCCAGTGGTGGGCAATGTCGACGTCGCTGGCCATGGGGCCCAGCTGCCGGGCGGCAATCGACCACAGTGAATCGCCCTGTTTCACCACCACTTCGCGTTGATTTGGCGAAGCAGGCTGTTCGGCGCCACGCTGCGGCCCGTTACCCAGGAGCCCAGGCGCAGTGGCAGGTGCGCGGGGTTGCCAATGCGGGTTGATCTCCAACGAGCCGGACTCAAACGAGGGAATGGCCGGGAGATGGGGAGAAGGACTAGGGGAGGGTTTCCATTGGGCAGAGATGCCGCTCGACGAGTTTGAGCCGTTCGCCGGGCTCCACGCTGCTTCAAACTGTGCCGGTGCCGCATTCGCCACGGGGATTCCCGCGAGATTCAGGCCCAGAATTGCAACGGCCAGTCTGCGCATGAACGCAGGGCTGAGTTTGGCGGTGGCGCTCGCGCAGCGGTTCTTTCCCATTTGCTGGAGGAACGCGGCGGCCATTGCCAGGATGAACGTGGCGATCCACCAGGCGCCGATCCCCAGACCGGAGGCAGTTGCGACAAATCCCAGGAGGTCTTCGAACATGGGTGTCTGGAGTCGTCCTGCCGCGGAGTTCCATCGGTCAACCAAGATCAGTCCAGTGACAGCGAGCAAAAGGGCGAGCACCAGGATGGTCACCGCCATTGCAACATCGTTCCGAACGGGCCTGTTCGTCTGTTCCATGGGTTCCCCTTACCCAGTTGATGCAAGTATGTGCAATTTGATGCTATTTAATGATGTTTGAATTATTTTGGTCACAACGAGCGGCATTTGTCTAGGACTAGCTTGTCGATAAAGACAGATTGACCGTCGAGGGATGCCCGCTTACGCTGACGCAATGCGTTGGGATGCTCTGTTTGAAGACATGGAGGCACAGTTGGCCTCTGAGCGATTGCTGGGACTTGAATCGGAAATTTCAGAGCGGGCACGTGTGGAGATCGCCGGAATCGACGTCTCCGACAGGCTGCGTGGCGCGATCGGCCGGAAGATTGATGTGAAGCTCCGATCCGGAACGCAGGTGTCAGGGACGCTTAGTCATGTCGGGAGCGAATCGGTGGTTTTGGACGAAGGTCGCCACCAGTGGTTGGTGCCCGTCGCGGCGGCTTTGGCGTATCAGGGCCTGGGTCGGCAGGTCCGGGCTGGCCAATCGAAGGCATCACAGCGGCTTGGCCTGGCCAGCGCACTGCGAATGCTGGCCCGTGACAGGGCGGAACTGGCGGTTCATCTGCTTGAGTTGGCGCAGGAGGAGCGGACGATGCGGGGCGTCATTGATCGCGTGGGCAAGGACCACTTTGATCTCGCGGTTATGTTGCCGGGCGAGGTCCGCCGGTCCGGGAACGTCGTATCTGTGGCAACAATTCCGTTCCAGTCACTTGCCGCGCTGCGTTCATTGCGGGGCCAGGACTTCTAGCCCGGCCGGCTCCCCGCCGTCGTTGTCCTGGGGCGCTGGACGGAGATCAGGACGACTTGGATTTGGCTTCTTGGATGATCCTGCTGGCCTCGGCGTAGCGTTCCTCGATGTACTGCTCCAGCATCTTTTCTTCGACGCGCCACTGGCCCCTGCCGCCCACTTGGATGGCCTTGAGCTCACCGCTTCGCACCAGAGCGTATGCCTGCGGCGAGTTGATCTGAAGCTGTTCGGCGACATCAGCGAGGGTGAGGAATCGGGGCATGCATCCATTTTGCCACTGTTCGATCCACTTGCCGCGGTTATCCACAGGTTGACGTAATTTGAGGCATGTGGCTTTCGGAAGGGACCCAGATGCGGTCAGAATAAAGCCCACTGAAGGTCGACGCCGACTAACAAAACAAACGGGGGAGCAGGATGGGTGTAACTACCGCGGCCGCTGCAGCGCGGCTCAGGAAACCGTCATGGAGGGATCCGCGGCTTTTGGTGGGGATTCTCCTGGTCTTGGCATCGCTGGCCGGCGTCATCGCCCTCGTTGGAACCGCGGACCGCACCATTCAGGTCTATGCGGCGCGCGAGTCGATTGCCGTGGGCCAGAAAGTCAGCAAGGACGATCTTGCGGTTGTCAAGGTCCGGCTCGACGACGTTGAGTCCAGCTATGTCACTCTGGCTGGCGGTCTGCCGGAGGGAAGAGTTGCCATCCAGCGAATTGCCAAGAACCAACTCGTCCCGCAGGAAAGCCTGGGCGCCGCCGACTCCTTGGACCGCAAGCCGGTGGCGATCGCGATCCAGGAATCGCTGCCTTCCCAGGCTGTGGCAGGATCCCGCGTCGACGTCTGGGTGGCCCACCCCGATGTGCGCAACGGTTTCGGCACGCCGCAGTTGCTGTTGCCCGGGGCGGAGATCGCCCAGGTCACGGAGGGTGCCTCCACCCTTGGAGCGTCCAAGGAGAAGGTGGTTCTGGTCCTGGTGACCGATGAGCAGATGCCGAACCTTCTTGGTGCGCAGGCTAACAAAGCGAAGATTGCCGTGGTGTGGAATCCGGGCGGTGCCGGCAAGTGAGTATCCCGGTTGTCACAGTCGGGCAATCCCGGGAAGATTTGGTCGGCGGACTCGAACGGCTCCACGGGCCGGTGACGGTGGTGCGTCGGTGTGGTGAACTCGCCGAACTCCTGGCCGCATGCCAAAGCGGTCTCGCCCGCGCCGCAGTCATCGCCGAAGGCGCTGGGGAATTGACGGCGTCGCTGGTCGACCGGCTGGCGGCTGTCGGAGTCTCCATCGTCGCCCTGAGCGACGATCCGGGAGAGGAGAGCCGCCTGCGCAGCATCGGCGTCGTGACGGCGTCGCTCGATGTCGATTCGGCAACGCTGGCGTCGAGGATCTCCGATGCCGTAGGCCAGTTGCCCGGACAAGGAAGACGACGCGCGGAGCCTCGGGATTCCGGGTTTGCGGATACTGCGGCAGAACTCCGTCCCACCGATGCGCCGGAAGAACCGGAACACGTGCCGGCCGGGGCTGGCCGGATCATCGCGGTCTGGGGGCCTACCGGGGCGCCTGGCAGGACTCTTGTGGCGGTCAACCTTGCTGCAGAGTTGGCGGCGGAAGGCAAGTCAGTGATCCTCCTCGATGCAGACAGCTACGGGGCCAGCGTCGCGGCTTCGCTGGGCTTGCTGGACGAATCCGCCGGACTGGCGCAGTCTTGTCGACTGGCGGACCAAGGATTGCTGGATACCGAATCGCTCAAGCGGATCGCCGCGCCGGTCTTCGCCAAATCCACCAGCTTCCGGGTTCTTACCGGCATTACGCGCGCGGACCGGTGGACGGAGCTCCGAGCCGCCGCGCTCTCTTCGGTGCTTGAGCTCTCCAAGGAGATCGCGGACGTCGTCGTAGTCGATGCAGGTTTCTGCCTTGAAGCGGACGAAGAACTCAGCTTCGACACCATGGCACCTCGACGCAATGCCGCGACCCTCCGCAGTATCGAACTGGCGGACACCGTTTACGCCGTCGGCGCGGCCGATGCCGTTGGCGTTCCGCGACTGGTGCGTGGCCTCGCGGAGCTCGAACAGGCTGTCCCGCACGCGGCTCCCCGAGTGGTTTTGAACAAGGTCCGGGCCGCATCCGCTGGCCGCTCACCCGAACGTGAACTCCGTGAAGCATGGGAGCGGTACGGACCCAATCAAGGCATCGAAGCGTTCCTGCCATCCGATCCTGAAGCCTGCGACGTGGCCCTGTTGTCCGGCTCTGTCCTCTTCGAGGCTGCGCCCGAATCTCCATTGCGGCTCGCCATCGCAAATATGGTATGTGCACCTGTCCAGCAAAATCGCAAATCCTCTGTCATTTATTCCAGAGCAAGGCGTCGTCTAAAGCGTTAGGCTCGCCATGTGGGCTGCAAGGACGCAGCAATTGAGATGTGATGGAGGCGTTTGTCGATGTCGTCAGGATCCAGCGTGGAGGATCGTTCTAAACCTGCAGTAGTCCGGGAGGGATTCTTCGGGGACTACTACGAGCATCTCGCAGAGGAGGACGCGCGCGGGTACGCTGCCGAGCAGTTGACCTCCAGGGCGGCGGCACACCGGGAAGCGGGGCAGAGCCGCAAGCCGGGCACTGCCAACGTCAGGATCGCCAATGAGGGTGACCGCAGCATTCTGTACATCGTCACGGATGACATGCCGTTCCTCGTGGACTCGGTGAACGCCGAACTCGTTCGCCAGAACTGCGCTATCCGGCTCGTCATGCACCCGCTCTTCGTGGTTTCGCGTGACCACCTCACCGGCGACCTGTCCGACATTGCCCGGGTGCCGTCGAACATCGGCATCTCGAGCGGTGACACCGCGGCGATGCCGAACATCGCCCATCTGATCGCCCAAGGTGACAATGTCTCCCACATGGAGTCGTGGATCGCCGTCGAGGTTGACAGGGTGGCCGACGACTTCCAGAAGGAACTCGTGGACGGAATCCACCGCGTCCTGAACGACGTCCGGGCCGCCGTCGAAGACTGGCCCAAAATGCGCACGAAGGCGCTCGAGCTGGCATCGTCCCTGGACAAAGTGGCCCACCCGGAAGACATCGCGGAACTCAGGCAAGCGCAGGACCTGCTGCGTTGGTTGGACAACGGCAACTTCACGTTCCTTGGTTACCGGGAATACGACCTCATCACCGAGAACGGTGAAGACGTACTCGAGTTGCGTGAAGCAAGCGGTTTGGGACTCTTGAGGGCGGGGGACCACCCGCACCAAATCCAGCACCTCACCGATGCCGGACGCCGGAAGGCGCGCGAGAAGCGTGCCTTGGTCATCACCAAAGCCAACTCGCGGTCCACCGTTCACCGCCCTGCGTACCTGGACTACATCGGTGTCAAAAGCTTCGATGTTGCCGGCAACGTCAACGGTGAGCGCCGCTTCATCGGCCTCTTCGCAACGAGCGCGTACACCGGTTCCGTAAGGAACATCCCGATCGTTCGGGAAAAGGTCGACGCCGTGCTCCGCTCGGCCGGTTTCCCCCAGGACTCACACTCTGGCAAAGACCTTGTCGGTATCCTCGAGACCTACCCCCGTGACGAACTCTTCCAGATAGAGACCGAGGACCTGGCAGCAACGGCTTTGGGCATCCAGCGTCTGCAGGAGCGGCGTCGTACGAAGCTCTTCCTGCGCCCGGACATCTATGGGCGATTCATGTCGGCATTGGTCTACCTGCCCCGTGACCGCTACACCACCAACGTCCGGCAGCGAATTGAACAGGAACTCCGCGAGACTTTCGAAGCCGAGAGCATCGACTACGAGGCCCGGATCACGGAGTCCGCACTCTCAAGGGTGTTCTTCCGTATCCGGCTCCCGCGGGAGGCTGAGCTTCGCGACGTCGACGCCGGTGAACTCGAAAAGCGGCTTGTCCGGGCTTCGCGGTCCTGGGCCGAAGGAATTGCGGAGGTGCTCCGCGAGAACACCAGCGGTTTGGATGCCGAGCGGTTGTCCGCCCTGTGGGCAGATGCGTTCCCCGCCGGCTACCGGGTCGACTACGAAGTCGAAGACGCCCTCAAGGACATTGAGCGTTTCGAGAAGTATGCCGCCACAACCGACCGCGACGCCGTCGCTGTCCAGGCGGTCCCCGGCGTGCATGTCTACCTGCCCAACGGCGCCGGTGAACTGCTCGAAGAGGATGCCCGCGTCAAGCTCTACCTTTTGGAACCGAAGAGCCTGAGCCAGATCCTGCCCTACTTCCACAATCTTGGCCTTGAGGTTCTCGATGAGCGGCCTTTCGAGATTGAGACTGCCGACCACCGGGACTTCTTCCTCTACGACCTTGGCCTGAAGTACCCCGCCGGTGTCGATCCCGTGGCTACCGGCCAGCTCTTGGCGGACTCCTTCAGCGCCGCCGTGACCGGTGCGGTGGAGTCCGACAGTTTCGACCGGCTCGTCCTCCGGGAAGGTATCCACTGGCGGCAGGTTGTCATGCTCCGCGCCTATGCGAAGTACATGCGCCAGATGGGGAACACCAACTCCTTCGAGTTCATAGCGGATACCCTCCTCGCCAACCCGGAGGTTGCCCGCGGCCTTATTGACCTCTTTGGGGCGCGCTTCGATCCGTCGTCGCCTGACGCCGCGCGTCCGGCCCGCCAGGAGGGCGCCCGCGCCGCACTGGCCGAAGCAATTGACCAGGTGGCAACGCTCGACGCCGACCGGGTCCTGCGGACTTTCGTCAACCTCATCGAGTCGACGCTGCGCACGAACTACTTCCAGGGCAAGTCGTACGTCAGCTTCAAGCTCGATCCGACCACGATCGACGGACTGCCGTTCCCGCGGCCAAAGTACGAGATCTGGGTGTACTCGCCTCGCGTTGAAGGCGTGCACTTGCGCTTCGGCAAGGTGGCCCGTGGCGGTTTGCGGTGGTCGGACCGCCGTGAAGACTTCCGGACCGAGATCCTCGGGCTGGTCAAGGCACAGACCGTCAAGAACGCCGTGATTGTGCCGACCGGTGCCAAGGGCGGATTCTTCGCGAAGCAACTTCCGGATCCGGCACTTGACCGTGCCGCATGGATGGCCGAGGGCATCGAAAGCTACAAGACCTTCATCCGCGGCCTGCTCGACCTCACCGACAACCTCGTGACCACAGCCGACGGCGAGAAGATTGTGCCGCCGTCGGACGTTGTCCGTCAGGATGACGACGATTCGTACCTGGTGGTGGCAGCTGACAAGGGCACCGCTACCTTCTCGGACACCGCGAACGGCCTGGCCGCCGAGTATGGATTCTGGCTGGGGGACGCATTCGCTTCCGGTGGTTCCGTGGGGTACGACCACAAGGCCATGGCTATTACGGCCCGCGGCGCATGGGAGTCGGTCAAGCGCCACTTCAGCGAGCTGGACCTTGACACCCAGAGCGAGGAATTCACCGTGGTTGGCGTCGGTGACATGTCCGGCGACGTGTTCGGCAACGGAATGCTGCTTTCCAAGCACATCCGCCTGCTGGCCGCCTTCGACCACCGCCACATCTTCCTGGACCCGACGCCGGATGCGGCTTCGTCCTTCGGCGAGCGGCAGCGTCTCTTCGAGCTTCCCCGCTCCTCCTGGGACGACTACGACCGCTCGCTCATCAGCGCAGGCGGCGGGGTCTACCCCCGGCAGGCCAAGGTCATCCCGATTTCGCCGGAAGTCCGCCGTGCCCTTGGCCTGCCGGACGGAACGGTTCAGCTGAGTCCGCCTGAACTTCTGCGTGCAATACTCCTGGCTCCGGCCGATCTCCTCTACAACGGCGGGATCGGAACGTACATCAAGGCCAGCACCGAGTCCCACGCCGAGGTGGGAGACAAGGCAAACGACGTCATCCGCGTGAATGGGCGCGAACTCCGCGTCAAGGTCGTGGGCGAAGGCGGCAACCTCGGAATGACGCAGCGCGGACGTATCGAGGCCGCTCTGCAGGGTGTCATCCTCAACACCGACGCAATCGACAACTCTGCCGGCGTCGATTGCTCCGACCATGAAGTCAACATCAAGATCTTCGTCGACCGGATGGTTGCCGCAGGAAAACTGGATGCTTCCGAGCGCACCTCGTTCCTCGCCGACATGACCGACGAGGTCGGGCGCCTTGTGCTCGAAGACAATATCGATCAGAACATCCTCTTGCTCAACGACCGCACTCGCGTCGCCGAATGGAGCCCGAGCTACGAGCGCCTGATGGACTGGCTCGAGAAGTCCGCCGACCTCAAACGGGACCTCGAAGCGCTGCCGACCACCGAGACGCTACGCGAACGGTTGGAACAGGGCCAGGGCCTGACGTCCCCGGAACTGTCCGTGCTCGCCGCCTACGCCAAGATCGAATTGGGCTCGGCATTGCGGGACAGTGATCTGGCGGATGACCCCTGGTTCCGTAAGACGATCCGCTCCTACTTCCCGAAGCAGCTCCGAGAGCGGTTCGACGCGGAACTGGACACCCATCCCTTGCGCCGCGAAATCATCGCCACCGTGGTGGCCAACGATATGATCAACCTGGGCGGGATCACCTTCGCCTTCCGCACCATGGAGGAGACCTCGGCTACCGAGGTCGCCGTCGCCAAGGCGTTCGTAGCCCTCCGTGAGATCTACGAACTCGAGTCGATGGTGCGGGAGCTCAATGCCCTGCCTGCCTCGTTCCCCACGGAACACTGGAGCACCGTCCACCTCGACATCCGGAGGCTCCTGGACCGTGCCGTTCGCTGGTTGCTGAGCCAGGGCAACGCCTCGAAGCCGATCTCGGAGATCGTCGCGGAATTCAAGCCGATGATGGATCCGATGCGGGCCCGGGTGCTCGACTACTTGCGCGGCAGCGACAAAGAGCGCGTTACCGGCTGGCTCGAAAAGGCGCGCTCGTGGGGACTTCCCGACACGCTCGCCCATCGCTGGGCCGAGCTGTTCGAGAGCTTCGTGCTCCTGGACATCGCCAAGATCACGCACAGCCGCGACGCCCGTGTGGAAGAGGTCAGCCACGTCTACTACACGGTATTCGACCGCTTCCACGTCGATTCATTGCTGGAGCGAATTACCGCGCTCCCGCGCGATGACCGCTGGCAGGCTCTTGCCCGTGCAGCCCTGCGCGACGACCTCTACTCGACCGTAGCGGACATGACGACATCGGTGCTCGAATCGACCGACGCCGACCTCGACGCCGAGGCCCGTTTGCGGGCCTGGGAAGGCATCAATGCCGAGCAATTGGGCCGCGCGAAGAGCATGTTCGACGAGGTCAACGCGCTGGAGGCCGACGACATGGCTTCTCTGTCGGTAGCATTGAGGCTCTTGAGGTCAATCGTTCGACGCTAGGGACAAGCCCGGGCGTTATATGGAGGTGCAGTGGCAATCTTTACAGACCCCATCAGGGAGCACGCTGATTTCGGGCCTGGAGATGCCGAATGGCTGCACCTCCTGGTCGGCGACTGGCAGATGGTCGCCGACCTGGCGTTCGCGGACTTGGCCCTATGGTTTCCGCATCCTGAATTCGGTTACATCGCGCTTGCTCACGTGAGGCCGTCGACGAGCCACACGGTGTTTCATGCGGACTTCGTCGGGGAAGGCATCCGCTCGGATCTGCGACCGATAGTCGACAAAGCGTGGTCCAGCCGTTCCATCGAACGCTCCAGCGAAACGAGCTGGAGCAGCGAGATGGCCCTGCGCGTCGAGGCGGTTCCCATGGTCAGGAACGGACGGACCCTTGCCGTCGTCACGTCGCATATGGACCTTTCCAGTTCGCGGATGCCTTCCCGCCTGGAGCTCACCTATCGGCAATGCGCCTACGATCTGCTCCGGATGGGAACGCTGGGACTCTGGCCGGATTTCGCTTCACCGACGGGTTCCCGCCGTGGCGCTCCCCGCGTGGGTGACGGCCTGATAAGGCTCGACGCCGACGGGATCGTCCAGTACGCGAGTCCAAACGGTGTCTCCGCCTTCCGTCGCCTCGGCGAGGTGGAAACCTTGGAAGGACGGTCCCTTGCGGAAGTAACCGCAGGACTCCTCAAGGACCGGCGGATGGTGGACGAGACATTGCCGCTGGTCGTCACGGGTCGGATGCCCTGGAGGAGCGAGATCGAGTCCCGCGGTGTCAGCTTGTCGTTGCGCGCGATTCCGTTGCGTGACGAGAAGCATCGCTTCGGAGCCTTGGTGCTGTGCCGCGACGTGTCCGAACTGCGACGCCGTGAGCTCGAGCTGGTGACCAAGGACGCGACAATTCGTGAAATCCACCACCGCGTCAAAAACAACCTGCAGACCGTGGCGGCTTTGCTGCGCATGCAGTCGCGACGGATGGTCAGCGATGAGGCGAAGCAAGGCCTGGAGCAGGCAATGCGGCGAGTGGCGACGATTGCCTTGGTTCACGAGACACTTTCGCAAGGCCTCACGCAGAGCGTTGATTTCGATGAACTTATTGGACGCCAGTTCCGGCTCTCCGCAGAAGTAGCGTCCCCTTCGCAGCACGTCCGGACCGAGCGCGCGGGCCTGTTCGGCGAGTTGCCGAGCGACTTTGCCACGCCCCTTGCTCTTGTCATCAATGAGCTCGTGACGAATGCGGTGGAGCACGGCCTTGAAGGACGGGCCGGAACGGTTTGGCTCATGGCCGATCGGTCCACGGGGGAGCGCGGCGATGAACTCCTCACCGTGACGATCGCCGATGATGGCGTCGGGCTGCCCGAGGGGTCATACACGGAAGGTCTAGGCCTTCAGATTGTGCGGACGCTCGTCACGAGCGAATTGGGTGGCAGCATCCAGTGGCGGCCGCGCGACGGCGGCGGCACCGCCGTCGAGATCGTCCTGAACCTCGTCCGGAGCTGACGCCGGCCGCTGGCGACGCGTTCTGTCTCTGACCGCGGTCAGAAATGCGAAGATGGCCCGGACTTATCAGTCCGGGCCATCTTCGTGTGTTCTCTTTGCCTCAGGCGTTGTGTTTTGCGGGCCGAGTCGCTTAGGAAGCGCGGCGGGCGCGGGCGGCGCGGCGCTTGAGTGCACGTCGCTCGTCCTCGCTCATTCCGCCCCAGACGCCAGCGTCCTGACCCGACTCAAGGGCCCACTGAAGGCATGTGTCCACGACGGGACAGCGGCGGCAGACACTCTTCGCTTCCTCGATCTGGAGAAGCGCAGGGCCGGTGTTGCCTACGGGGAAGAAAAGCTCCGGGTCCTTGTCAAGGCAGGCTGCGCGGTTACGCCAATCCATGCTGATCAGTCACTCCATTCGTGAGTACTAGTTAAGCCTTTTGTGAAAATATTCACGAGAGGCTTCATAGGAAAGGGGACCCATTGGGCCCCCTTGGTCGTCTGAGTCAAGCGTGTCATGTTAACGCCATGTAAACAAGGGGTTCAAGCGTTTGAAACCGTGAGCGATGCATCACATTGGATACCGGCCTACTCACAGGTATTCGACTATGTCCGGTAGTGTGCCAGTGTGTCAAGACCCCCTCTGAACCCCCACCATCACCCAGCAGCGCCCGGCGACGACGGCCAGGGGACCAGCCGCGATAACTTAGGCCGGGCAATCGGCGGAGGACCGCGTCCTGCAGGAATCGTTGTTATTTCGATTGTGGTTGTGCTGGAAGCCCTCGCACTATTGATCGCCGGGGCGCTGTATATATACGAGCTCGTGACAGGGGCTCCGGTGGCCTCATTCTGGGGAGCCGTATTTACTTTGGGCCTTCTGCTGGCCTTTTCTGCATTGTTGTTTGCCGTGGGACACTTCCTGTTCCGTGGCTACCGTTGGACCCGGGCACCGGCGTTGGTTGCCCAGCTGTTCGCCCTGACCATCGGGTTTCCCACCATGACCGGAGGCCTGGTTCTCGCCGGCCTGGCCATGGTGGTGCCGGCTTTGGCCGCGATCGTCTTTTTGTTCGACAAGCGGGTGGTTGCCTTTGCTTCCCGGGCGGGCGGATCCCGCGCCGCCCTCTAGCTGTTTTCGCTTTGGTACGGCTTCCTAACCCGGAGCGGCGATCTGCAGGGAGCGTGTTCGTCCATTCTCAATGAGGACAGCACGACCCGGTGGCGGCGCTTGTTCGGCGGCGATGCGCACGCCGAAGAAATCCGCAGCGGCAGGCGGCGCATTGCCAAGGAGAAGTCCGGTTCCGTGGTTTCCGGCCAGGGAAGCAAGCGGCGTCCGTTGCATGAGGGCTGGGCTTCCCGCAGTCGCCACGACTGAGAAGCCCATGCCGGGAAGTTCAGCCAGGAGGACGGCGGTTTCGCTGCTGAGGCGATCGACGTCGTCCACGAGGGGGATGACTTCTGCTCCCACGAGCCTGCGGCGCGCATCCCGGTGGAATGCAGCCCAACAGGCATCAGGATCGGTCCCTTCGGGTGGCGCCCACCAATGATGGCCTGGATTGAGCATGGCCAACGCGGCGAGCAACGAGGACTTGCCGGAACCGGGAGTGCCAAGGGCGAGGAGGATGCCTGGGCGCGGCAGTGTGATCCAAGCAGGTTCGTGTTCGTCCCCTCCAACCCCGAGGAGTACCGACCCCTGCGCACGAGCGCGGGAGAGGGAAGCGGTTTCGGTTCGGCTATGGGCAGCGAGATCCGAAGCCCGGATGAACTGCGGCAGGGGATCCACCCGGAATGGGCGCCGTGCGGGCTCCGGGGGCACACCGTATGGCCAGGCCACGCCTGGAGGGGGCGCCACGAGCTGCGCGACTGCCGTGTCGACGTCAAGCAGGTTGCCACTCACGACCGCCCGGCCTGTCAGAGGCTTCATAGCCACGAAACGCGGCCACGCCAAGCGCCCTTCTTCCGTTGTCCCGGTGGGAAAGTAGGCGCGGTTGGGGATTGACGCGAACATCCGTGACGCTGTCAGTTCGCGATCGCCGGTGACAAGAACAGCCACTCCTGCCTTTGGTCCATCGCGGACGATCGCATGAACAACGTCTTCTGCCCAGGCCAGCGCTCCGGCGCGCAACTCGGAGACCCACGAACCCCAGTTCGAGATAACCAGCAGAAGCGGGACCTGCCCGGCGGTTCCCGGGGATTGCCGCGACGACATCTCAGCCGCGAGCCTCTCCAGGATGCGGACTCCCCTCCTGCTGTCGGTGGAGGAGGCGACGGCCGCCACTCGTCCCTGGGCTGCCACGTCGGTGTACGAACCGTCCCCGTCGAGGATATAGAGATGGAGTTCCTCGGCACTTCCAACAAGCTGCGCCGCTGCCGCCTTACAGGTATCGTCGACTCCACTCCCAGGAGGACCAACGAGTCCAAGATTCCCGTGGACGAGCGGAGTCCAGTACAAGCCGGCAACTCGTTGTTGCGCCGGCAAGTCTGCCAAGCCAAGGTAGGCTGTCGGCCCTGCCGGCGATCCGCTTGCCGCGCGCTTTCCCGTGATTGCCGCTATGCCGGGGGAATCGTGAAACGGAACGGATTCTGGAAGGGGATGTGCAACGGGTCTCCGGGGTGCTGAACGCCCGCGGACGTCCCAAACCTGGTTGATCGCCTTAATAATGGAACGGGCGGCTTCTGCTGGCGTCGCGATTGCCCCCTGAGTCGCTGCGTCGGCTGTTTCAGACCAACCGCCGAAGCGGAGTGACCCCGTTGTCGGCAATGCAACGGCCTTTGTGAGCGCCGGGGCCTTTTCGCTGCCCGCAAGAGTTGCCGACTGAAAGGGCTCGGCATCCTCCCCTCCGCGAACCATATATGCCCGGCCAGGTCGAGACACCGGAATCGATGCCGCCGCCGGTGAGTTGATGATGTCCCGGGATTCCATTTCTGATTGGACGCGAAGGGCAATGCTGGTAGTCACGTTGGCCCGGATGTCCGCACTCAGGGCACCCTGTGGACGTTGTGTAGCCATGATCAAGTGAATGCCCAGAGACCGTCCTACCGTGGCGATCCGCATCAATTCGGCCAAGGCATCGGGGGCGTCTTCAATGAGCATCCTGAATTCGTCGATTACAAGTACAAGACGGGGCAGTATTGGAAACCGGCTCCTTCGTCCCGACTCGCCCCCGCCCCCGGTTCCGCCGGCTTTGGCCCAATATGCCGGCAAATCAGGGACCCCGGCCTTCGAAAGGGTCGCTTCCCGCATCCGAACCTCGGCCCGGAGGGAGGAGAGGGTACGTTCGAGCTCGTGTTCGCTGAGGTCCGTCAGCATTCCGACGCATTGCGGAAGGTCGAGCAACGGCCCGAGGCCCGAACCTCCCTTGAAATCAACAAATAGGAAGTTGACCCTGTCCGGGCTGTGGGTCAGCGAGATTGCGGACACTATCGTGCGCAGAAGCTCTGACTTTCCCGATCCCGTAGTTCCAGCAACGAGGAGATGCGGGCCGTCTGAAACCAGGTCCAACGACCGGGGTCCGTCGGTTCCTTGCCCGATGACCGCAGACAGCCCTCCGCGTACTGAAGAAGTGCTCCAGCGGTCCGCGATGCTTGAAGGCTCTGGCGGAAGCAATTCGGCAAGTTGGCAACTAGAGGGGACAAGCGGCGCCCCTTCTGCCGCCGAGCCGGGCAATCTCGCCAATGACCGACAGTAGCGGTCGAAGACAAGGTGCGGTACAAGGTCAGGGTCAAATTCCGTTTCCGATAGACACGAGCGGAGGATTGCGCCATTGCTCCACAGTTCGACCGCGCAACTGCTTTCGTCCCCGCCTGCGGAACGTTGGAAGACTCTCCATCCGGACTCGATCGCCGCCGCCCGGAGTGGGCCGATGGTGGGATCACGTTCGGGCCCCACCAGAAACAGTGCTCCCGGTCTGTCCGCGGGCGCGGAAAGAACAGTTGCGGCTGAAGAGGAGTCCGTGGTCAAGGTGACGCGGGGGAGGAA
Organism: Arthrobacter sp. FW306-1B-F12A; assembly: GCF_058781865.1. Taxonomy (NCBI): domain Bacteria; kingdom Bacillati; phylum Actinomycetota; class Actinomycetes; order Micrococcales; family Micrococcaceae; genus Arthrobacter; species Arthrobacter sp. FW306-1B-F12A. The sequence goes on along the minus strand of NZ_JBYSXD010000040.1, from coordinate 23,490 downwards.
CCGGGCACTTGACGGCAAGTGGGTCATCGCTCCGTGTATGAGGACGGGGATGTTGCTTGCGCCCGGAAAGGCGGCCAGTTGCATGAGTAGGAATCTGAACATTCCTTGCACCTTGGCTTCCGGTCCCGAGAGGGAAACGGTTTGCATGGAGGGATCCAGAACTACCGGAACCGGGCCTAAATGCGGTGGCTGAAAGCCCGGGTCCGCGGGATCGAGCGCAACGCGGGCATTCTGCGGACTGGTGCCGAGCCGGAGCCAGACATCGCGGCAGCCCGCCGTTCCTTGCGTTGCGCCCGAGGCTTGCTCCGTACGGGCTCCCTTAACCGTGCCGGTTCCTTGCGTTGTGCTGGTTCTTGGCGGTGTCAATTGCCTTCGTCCGTGTTCCGTGGGGAGGCAGGCTGCTGAGCTGACGGCAAAGGCGAGCTCAGCGGCGGATGGTGAACACCGCCGTCGTCTGGCCCGATCCTGTTCGACGGCCGCCGCGATCGCGGCAGTCAGAAGGCGGCGCTCGCGTTTTCCCGAAATTGCCGGGACAAGAATCGCGATGGCCGAAATTGCGGTGAATCCGAGGAACATCCACATGCCGGTGGCGAGTGCCATTCCGACTCCCAGCAGGACCGGGAGCCCGGCCGTGAGGAGAAGGTGCGTTCGGTTGCCGGCATCATGGCGCCGGGGTACCAGGATCGGCTCGGCGACGCCCAGGCCTGCGGTCCCCAGCGACTCCGCTCCGTGCTCATCGTCGCCGAAGACTATTGACATGACCGAGCCACCACATCGAATCCTGGAAGCGGTTGAGAGGTGGGCGGAGCGGACTTTGCGTCCATCCACCACTGTTCCGTTCGCGCTCCCCGTGTCGCTTATGGTGACGGCTGTTTCGGAGATCGTGAGGACGGCGTGAACCCGGGAAACATCGGGATCCGGGAGGCAGATATCAGCGTTGCTCCGGCCAATCGTGTAAGTGCCCCGTTCCAACGGTATGACCAGGCCCGCGGCTGGTCCGGCATGCACCAGCAAGGACAACGCTGCCGGACTCCGATTGCCGTCACGGGTGTCCCGCCCCTCCTGACCGGCCCCGTCCACCAACACAGCTCCCGAGATGAGCGGCGCCGAACCAACGGTGAGGCCGCCGAGGGGCAGTCCATCGACCGCAAGTTTTCCGGTTCCGAACTCAGCCGCGACTGCGGCCTCGACGACGGCGCCGGGTGTGCCGTTTCCCGCGGCCATGGTCAGTTCGATGGGCTCACTTTGCCGTAACGCCCCCGGGGCCCGGACAAGGGTGCAATGGAATGTCATTGTGTCCGCTCCTTCGGTTCGCGCGTCTGCTGTTCTCCCACGATATTTGTGCTGAGCACCGGGTGTTCATGGGCAGTTGGCCTATGTGGAAAACGTGGCACTCGTTCGCCCGGGAGGGGGCCGGCTCGAAAACCGGGCGCGCCATCTCGGGTAGGCTTGACCTGCAGCCAATGCACACCATTGGGCTGCCCATATTCGAACCAGGAGATTTTGTGACCGCTGACCTCGTCATTGTCGGGTCGGGCTTTTTTGGCCTGACAATCGCAGAACAGGCAGCCACCGAGCTGGGCTTGAAGGTTGTTGTCATCGACCGCCGGCACCACGTCGGAGGCAACGCATACAGCGAAATGGAAGAGCAAACGGGCATCGAGGTGCACCGGTATGGTGCGCATCTGTTCCACACCTCGAATGAACGGGTTTGGGAATACGTCAACCGGTTCACTACCTTCACCAATTACGTGCACAAGGTGTACGGCGTCCACAAGGGCGAGGTCTACTCCCTGCCCATCAACCTGGCAACGATCAACCAGTTCTTCAGGGCCAACCTGAAGCCCGGCGAGGCGCGGGCACTCATTCAGGAGCAGGCTGGCGAACTTGCCGGAACCGATCCGCAGAACCTCAACGACAAGGGCATCCAGCTGATCGGCCGTCCACTCTACGAGGCCTTCATCAAGCACTACACCGGCAAGCAGTGGCAGACGGACCCCAAGGACCTGCCGGCAGGGATCATTTCCCGGCTTCCCGTCCGCTACAACTACGACAACCGCTACTTCAACGACAAGTACGAGGGCCTGCCGAGCAACGGATACACCGCGTGGGTCGAGAAGATGGCCGATCATCCGAACATCGAAGTGCGGCTGAACACGGACTTCTTCGACAACTCCCATGAGTATTCGAAAGACAAGGTTGTCGGCAAGATTCCCGTCGTCTACACGGGACCGGTAGACCGCTACTTCGACTTCGTCGCCGGAGACCTGTCCTGGCGCACCATCGATTTCGAAGAGGAAGTCCTGGACATGGGCGACTTCCAGGGGACCTCCGTTGTGAACTACAACGACGACGACGTCCCGTTCACAAGGATCATCGAGCCGCGGCATTTCCACCCCGAGCGCGAATACCAGACGGAGAAGACCGTGATCATGCGTGAGTTCTCTCGATTCGCGGAAAAGGGCGACGAGCCGTACTACCCGGTCAACACGGCACTCGACAGGGAGAAGCTGCTCAAGTACCGGGATTTGGCGGCGGCGGAAGAGAATGTACTCTTCGGCGGGCGCCTTGGCACCTACAAGTACCTCGATATGCACATGGCCATCGGTTCGGCGCTGTCGATGTTTGAAAACAGGATTCGTCCGCACTTCGAAAGCGGCGCGGCAATTGAAAGCGGAGGAGTAGACGCGTGAGCAGCGAAATCAAGATGCAAGTATTGCAGCGGGTTATCCTGCCCGCTGATGACCAGCTGGACACCACAGCGTTGTACGTCGACGCCGGACCAGCGAACGGTATCCGCCTCCGCGAGAACGACGAATTCGCCAGGAACCCCAAGTCGACCGAGGAGAAACTTCACTTCGTCAGTTCGGGCGGCGAAGAGGTCCATTTTGAAGACGTCCTCTCCAGGAGTTCCGTAAGGCTCCGCGCGGGAGAGCAGCTTTCCTTCGGAACGTACTTCAACGCGTTTCCCGCGAGCTACTGGCGCCGCTGGACGGACCTTCAAATGGTCCGCCTCGTTGTCCGTACAACGGGCCACGGTACAGTCACGGTCTACAAGTCGAACGCGCGGGGCACTCTCCAGCGTGTTGATGGTGCGAGGGTCGAGGGCGCCGCTGTCACCGAATTCGAGCTCTCCCTCAAGCCCTTCGGCGACGGCGGGTGGTACTGGTTCGATCTGGCCTCCAGCCGCGAGGAGCTGACGCTCGATTCAGCGGAATGGCAAGGCGCGGAGCGCAAGGGCAACCCCGGCAAGGTGACCCTCGAGATCACCACCATGAACAAGCCGGACTTCTGCCTGAACAACGCCAGGATCCTCTCGGAGCATCCCGAGGTGCTGGAACACGTCCAGGAAATCCTCATCGTGGACCAAGGAACCCAAAAGGTTGCCGAGCAGCCAGGCTTTGCCGAAGTGAAGTCCGCCCTCGGTGACAAGCTGCGGATCATCAACCAAGCCAATCTCGGCGGCTCGGGTGGCTTCTCCCGCGGCATGTATGAGGCCGTGGAGAACGGCAGCGACTACGCGCTCCTGTTGGACGACGACGTCGTGATCGAACCGGAGAGTATCGCGCGCCTGCTGACCTTCTCGGACCATTGCCGGAAGCCGACTATCGTCGGCGGCCACATGTTCGACCTCTACAGCCGCAGCGTTCTCCACACCTTTGGTGAAGTGGTGGACCCCTATCGATTCGTGCCGGCCATGCCCCATGCGGACATGGAGATGAGGCACGACTTCAGCGTTGCGAACCTTCGGCAGACGCCGTGGCTGCACCGGCGCGTCGACGTCGACTACAACGGCTGGTGGCTGTGCATGATCCCGACGGAAATCATCCGCGAGATCGGGCTGTCGCTTCCTGTCTTTATCAAGTGGGACGACGCCGAATACGGACTTCGCGCCCGTGAAGCCGGTTTTGCCACGGTTTCCTTGCCCGGCGCGGCCGTCTGGCATGTCTCCTGGATCGACAAGGACGACCTGGTCGGATGGCAGGCCTATTTCCATGGCCGGAACCGCCTGATCACCACGCTCATCTACAGCCCCTATAAGAAGGGTGGCCGCGTTATCCGGGAGTCGTTCCAAGCCGATGTAAAGCACTTGGTTTCGATGCAGTACTTCACCGAACATTCACGCCTCGATGCCCTGAAGGATCTCTTCCTCGGGCCCGCGCATCTGCATGGCAATCTCGCCACGAAGCTCGGCGAGATCAATGCGTTGAAGTCCGACTATCCCGACGCGGAGATGCGCGAGAACGTCGATGATTTTCCAGCCCCGGCATTGGGCCGCGGACCCTCCGGTCTCAATCCCATTGGACTTCCCAACAAGAAGGACCTCGTTAAATGGGGTGTCACCACGGTTGCCCGCCAGTTGGTGAAGAAGCCGGCCGCGGAATCGGCAGAGCGGCCGCAGGGCTTCCTGGCACACCGGGACAACAGATGGTTCCGCTTGGCGCACTATGACAGCGTTGTGGTTTCGAACGCCGATGGCACCGCGGCTTCCTGGTACAAACGCGATCCTGACAAGCTCAAGTCCATGCTGGCGGAAGCAGGAAAGCTCCACGCCAATCTCTACCGCCAGTGGGAGGAGCTCTCGGAGCAGTACCGCAAGGCCCTCCCGGAGATCACCTCCATGGAAGCTTGGAAGAAGACGTTTGGCTTGGCCGACGAGGAAGGCCACTAGATGGCACAGCCCGTGACCGACTTGGTCCAACCGGGCCGCGGCCGCGGCATCGTCGACGTCTACAAACACAAGTTCCTGCTGCAATTACTGGTGCGCAAGGAGATCAAGATCCGCTATCGCGGCTCCGTCTTGGGACTCCTGTGGTCCTACGTGAAGCCGCTGATGCAGTTCTTGATCTACTTCGTCGCTCTCGGCGTCTTCCTCGACATGCAGCGCGGAACCCCCAACTACGCGATCTATCTGTTTGCGGGAATTGTGCTGGTCAATTTCTTCACGGAGTCGCTGGGCAACGCGACCCGTTCGATTGTGGACAACCGAGACCTTATCCGTAAGATTTACCTGCCCCGGGAGCTGTTCCCCGTCTCGACCGTGTGGGTTTCCGCAGCCCATTTGCTTCCCCAGGTAGTGGTCTTGCTCGGAGCCTGCCTCTTGACCGGTTGGAGTCCCTCGGTCTGGCAATTGCTGGCAGTCGTCGGGGCGTTTGTGCTGACAGCGATTCTTTCCACCGGCCTTGGCCTCCTTTTCGGTGCCGCCAACGTCTACTTCCGCGACTCCGAGAACATCGTGGATATGATCCTCATGATCGTCACGTGGGCCTCACCGGTCCTTTACGTGTGGCCGATGGTGCAGCGCGTCATGGGTCCCTGGTTCTTTTTGTACCAGCTGAATCCGGTCACAGTCGCCGTCGAAATCTTCCACTGGGCATTTTGGTCCCCGACGCTGAGCGCTGCGCAATCCGGGTCGATTTCCATGCCGCCGGACCTGCTCACCGTCTGGTTCCCCTCTGCCTTTGGCGTCGCTGCACTCGTCCTCGTGATCGGCCAGCTCGTCTTCATGAAGTTGTCTGTCCACTTTGCCCAGGAGCTCTGAAATGACTGTACCCGCGGAAGTTTCCGACAGGGTGGCGATCACCTGCCGGAATTTGCGGAAGAAGTTCGTGCTCCGGCACACCCGCAGCATGAAAGAAGCAATTGTCTGGTTGCTGACGGGGCGTAAAGGGGACCTTTCGAAGAAGTTCGATGCGCTGAAGGACGTTTCGCTGGATGTCGAACAAGGCGAAACCGTGGCGTTGCTCGGGCTTAATGGCTCAGGCAAGTCAACTCTCTTGAAGCTCATTTCGGGCGTGCTCCAGCCGGACGAGGGTACCGTGCATACAAGGGGAAGAGTCGCTGGACTGATCGAAGTCGGAGCCGGTTTCCACCACGACCTCAGCGGGCGCGACAACGTGTACCTCAACGGGGCCATCCTTGGGATGAGCCAAAACCAGATCGATGAAATGTTCGACTCGATTGTGGAGTTCTCCGAAATCGGAGAGTTCATCGACACCGAGGTCAAGTTCTATTCATCGGGCATGTACCTGAAGTTGGCTTTCTCGATCGCGGTTCACACGGACCCGGAGGTCTTCCTCATCGACGAGATCCTTGCCGTGGGCGACGAACCGTTCCAACGCAAATGCATCACCAAGATCAACGAATTGGCAGCGGCCGGCAAGACGCTGTTCGTAGTGAGCCACGACTTGGATCTGGTCGCCTCGGTGTGCAAGCGTGGTGTGCTCCTGGAGCACGGCGAGATCATCATGGACGGCGAAGTGCATGACGTCGTCCGGGAACTCCGGCGCCGCTCGGCGGACTAGCCCAGGTGCGCGGGACTAGCGAAGGGGCCGGCCAACCCGCCAAGGCCGGCCTGGATACCGCTTCCGACACCTGAGGACACCAACTGGACAGTGCGCCTTCTCAGCTGGCTCCGCATGCGGTTATCTTGTAGAGCTTCGCATTTCCCTGGCTGTCTACGAGCTGAACTCCGGGGTTTTGGTCCAAGCGGGCCAGACCAGCCGGAGTGTGGTTGCCTCCATGGACTTCCAGCAATCCGAAGTCAAGGACGTAATAGGAATGCTCGCTCCGAACAGCCCTGCACACCGCGGGGTCCTTTGAGACTGCATCCAAGTGGTCGTAGATCTCTTGGAGATCAGGCGAAACATAGCTAAGGATATGGAGCTGAGCAGACTTGCGATCACCGAGGGCATACGAAAGAGACGCTCCGGTGTAGGGATTCCCGATCAAGATCGCGTCTTGCGGGACGTCATTGTGCAGTCTTTGGAAGATTGCCAGCTCGTCGCTCGAAACCAAAGGGGAGTCCGCCGACAAGGCGTACTTTGACGCCGCTTGCTCCACTTCCTTGTTCACTCCGCCCACTTGCCCGACGACGACGGCAACGGCGACGAGAACGGCAGCCAAGGCGTATTGAAGTGCATTCCGGAGACCGGACCGGCGGATCCCTGGGCCGCTTCGACGGAAAACCCGCTTGAACAGTTGCGAAAGGTATGGGTTGTGGCAGATCCACTCGACGCCCACGGCAGCAAGCAAGACAGCGACAAGGGGCAACAGTGCTGCAATACGGTAGCTGTCGTTGTACCAGACGCCCGTCAAAATACTACGGACCCTGGAAATGGGGAAGCCGGACACAACCACAAACAGCACCGTGAAAATCAGGAAGACTCCTGCGAGCCATTTGTACCGGATCCGCCCCAGCGCCGCCCAAAGGCCCAGGAGCGCCACCGGTGCCACCAGCCAGGCGGCAGGCAAATCCAACGGAGAGAAAACAAGGGCTTCGCCGAGAGCTTGCGGGACCGTATGGTACGGGCCCCAGAATGAAGCGTCCGACGGTGGCCTGAGGACGATCCAGAGGATGAGGAATACAACGCAATAGCCGATCAAGGGGACCATGAACCTGGCCCTCCCAAGACGCAGCAAACCCCGTCTCCGGAGCTTGAAGGCCTTCCACGCAAGGACACCGACCATCGGGGCCGTCCATGTGAGCCAGGCCATGAAGGTGGTCGGATGCGCCACAAGGAGCCCCGCAAGGCTCAACAAGAGCGCGAGGACCGCCGACAGGTCCCGGGGCACCCAGGCCGGGGAAACCCTGGAAATTGCCGCAGCCAGGGCTATGGAACCCGGCAGGATGCTGATCGACAGCAGATTGGGGTACAGGACACCGAAGTCCATCATCAGGAGCGGGAATGCGCCAAGCGAGGCGGACGCTATGCCGGCCGCCAGTGCAACCGCGGAGGAACGGCCGATGGTCCACCTGGCCGCCAAGACGCAGCCTAGAGGCCAAAACGCTGCCGCGAGGACTATGCTCGTGAGGTTCACGGCGACCGGAACGTCCAGCGCGAAGGTCGAGGCGACCAAGGTCGCCACCGCGTTCCAGCCTGCGGGATAGAAACCACCGCCGGTCATGTCGCCTATCGTCAGGGACGAGGCATTCCCGGTATCAAGGGCGTACTTGACGGAGTTGAGGTGAAACACCGCATCGTAGGTCTGCGAAAAATGCTCGGGGCCGCCGATAGCCTGCATAACCCTGGCGCCGACCACCGCGAGTGCGAGCGCACAGGCCACAAATGGTGCTGACCGCCGCCAAAGCCCCGGCCTCGGCATTTCCCCGGCGCGAGGACGGAACCGGGAAACGAACCACGCGATGACGCCGAGCGCGACCGCCACGATAGCGACCGGAAGCACGGTGAACCGGACATGCAAAAAGGGGCTCAGCGTCGAAGCCAGGACAATCACGCCTACCGAGAGGGCAGGGGACAGCCCTAGCGCATCAAATCCTCGATAGCGCAATCCGAGTGCCACAAGCAGTCCGGGAGCAACCAGCAATAAGGCAGCACCGACTAACTGCGGAAGGACAGACCACCACACGGGCGGGGACTAGTCTTCCAGCAGGCCGTGGAGGTACGCTCCGTAACCGCTCTTGACCAACGGCTCGGCACGTGCCCGCAACTCGTCGTCGGAAAGAAAACCCTGGCGCCAGGCGATTTCCTCGGGAGCTCCGATCTTGAGGCCTTGGCGGTTCTCTACCGTGCGAATGAAATTCGACGCGTCGTTGAGGTCGTTGAAGGTACCGGTGTCGAGCCAGGCCGTGCCCCGCGGAAGGATCTCGACATGAAGCTTTTCGTTCTGAAGATATGTCCTGTTGATGTCCGTGATTTCGAGCTCGCCACGGGGTGAAGGCTTGAGGTTCTTGGCGATCTCCACAACATCGTTGTCATAGAAATACAGGCCCGGAACGGCGTAGTGCGATTTGGGGTGCTCCGGCTTTTCCTCCAAGGAAATGGCTTTGCCATCTTCATTGAATTCGACCACGCCGTAGGCCTTGGGATCCTTCACCCAATAACCAAAGACCGCACCGCCGTCGATGTTTGCATGCTTCCGAAGCTGCGTTCCCATGCCCTGTCCGTAGAAGATATTGTCTCCCAGGACGAGGGCAACGGTTTCATTTCCGATATGTTCCTCGCCCAGGATAAATGCTTGGGCGAGACCGTCGGGCGACGGTTGCTGGACGTAGGAAATGTTCACGCCGAATTGGGAACCGTCGCCAAGGAGCCGTTGAAACTGCTCTGCGTCGTGGGGAGTGGTGATGACGAGAATGTCTCGAATGCCCGCCAGAATGAGCGTGGAGAGGGGGTAGTAGATCATCGGCTTGTCATAAACCGGGACCAGCTGCTTGCTGATGCCGTGAGTAATCGGATGGAGACGAGAGCCGGTGCCACCGGCAAGAATGATTCCACGCATGGTCCCCATCATCCCTTACCTTCGAGTCCGCGGCAAAACCAGCGACTGGCCAATGGCCACCGACTCAACTCCTAGCCGAGGTGCGCTCTTCCGCTCCGGCCGCGGAGGCCGTCGATGGTTCCCCTCAATGCTGACCGGAGCCGGGCAGCGCGGCCGGGCGCCAACACTGACACGAAAACGAGGTGCCTCATGTCGAGAAACAAGCCAGAGGCAACCCATCCTGGATGTGCCTTCGCGTATCGCCGGCCAACCAGAATCCTGTTTCGGAAGATGTAGTAATAACGCCAGGAAGCAGCAATGCGGACTTTCAACGGACGATCTTGAAGTTTGATGTCCCTGCCCAGAATATTCGCATCTACCAAGGTTCCTAGCGAATGGTCGAATTCTGCGTCCGCAAGTACAGTCGGAAGCCCGGCATCGAGGGCGCGGAAGTAGTATTCCGTGTCCACGAGGTCGATGAAAAGGCCATCCCAGAAGTTGCCGATAGCGTCCAGGGTGGAAACCGGAATCAGCAGTCCGGATTGAATCGGTTCCCGTCCCAGCTGGATCCCGGATTTCGAACCGGCCTTCTTCACGGGATTGCCATGGATGCGGGCCGGGGAAACAAGGCCCGGGGTTATGCCTGCGGCCTCGGCCGACTGGGCGGCCTCCACTAGCCGGTGGACATATTCGGCGGTCAGGAGCGAATCCTGGTCGACGGTGATGATGTAGTCGATCGGCGCTTTGCGCGCCAAGTCGATCCCCGCGTTCAACGCGGATGCGATTCCGGAGTTTTCTTCGAGCCGCAGCACCATAGCGCCGGCGTCCGCTGTTTCCTCGAAGATCCGATCGAAACCGGGCCCGCCGCCGTCGTCGACTACTACAACGGTGGTGAGTTGGCCCAGCAAGGACGAGACGTTACGGACCAGGTGCGACGTCGGACGATAGGCGGTGACCACCGCGGCTACGCTGTTTAGCCGCTTCGACGGATCAATTTCGGGTGGCAAGTCGAACTTCCTAGTTTCCAAGGGCATGCCTCAGGAGGGAACCGACAGCCGCGGGGCTGCCGTGCAAGGCGGCATTGGGCAGGAGCAAGAAGGCATGGGCCCGGGACGTCAGGCGCAATGCAGCCGCCCGTGATGCCTTTCTCCACCCCTTCTTCCTGCAGAGCTCTGCAGCAAGTTCGAAGTAGCCGCGTTCGCCGGCAAAACGGGAGCCGTCCAGCAATTTGCTTGAGGACGCGCTGGCGGTGTGCCTGCGGTATGCGAAACATACCTCCGGCTCGATGAGCAACTCAGCTCCAGCCAAGACCATGTCGATGATCAAGCCAAGGTCCTGGATGACGTGGAGACCATCCCTGAAATCGAAGTTCCCGATTTTGTCCCGGCGGAAAATCAGGGAGGGCCAGTAGAGCCAGTCACCATGGAGAAGGCTGACTGCCAGTTTCTCGCCGCTGACCACCCTGGGCCGGGACCCGTGTGGCTTGACGAGGTGCTGCTTCACAAGGTCGGCAATCGGCCGGGCGTTCTCCCCGGCCTCGTTGATCACTTCCACGCCTGGCTGGATGATCCAGGCTTCCGGGAAATCCCGGTGCGCGCGAAGTGCGACATCAACGAAGTTAGGGAGCAGGATGTCGTCGCAACCCATGACCACAAGCGTGTCCTGCGTTGCCCGGGAGACACACGTGCGGAAGTTTGCCGTAATTCCTTCGTTGGTTTCCTTGCGGACATAGGTGATGCGTGGATCGTTGATTTCTTCCAAGTATCGGCGGACCTCATCGCCCGGATAGGCGTCATCCACAACGGTCAGGAGCCAATCGTCCGAATTCTGTGCCAGTACGCTGTCGACTGCCTGCCGCATGTAGTCAGGATCCCCCCAGTAGGGGATGAAGATATCAAGGGCCATTCGGTTCCTTACTTTGGTCCGGAAGGAGCGGAGGTGTCGTCCTCCTGGGTCTCGGCGGCCTGGAGGCGCTCAAGGAGGGTGCGCATGATCGCAACTTCCTCAGCCAGCGTCCTGGTCTCATCTTCGACGACCGAGATCTCCCAGGAAAGGTGCAAACAGACGCCCAGCAGCAGCAGGATGCTGATGATGAACAGCAAGTTCGACGGAAGCTGCACACCAACGAGTTCGGCAACGATTGTCAGCAAGCTCGGGAACGCGGCAAGGACCAAAGTTCCAATGCCCACTACGAGCCATAGTGCCGCATATTTCTCGCGGAGCTTCTTGCGCCGGAGCATTTCGAAAACGATCCCCACGATCGCCAACGAGAGGAGGAAGGCCGCCAGATTTCCCATTAGGATGCCTCCTGGGCCCATATTGTTGATGCGGATGGAATAGCGGATCTCTTACGTGTAAGCGCGAAAAGGAGTGCGAAAGTGGAACGGCCGAGATAAACCGCTGCCTTGGCAGGATTGTGGCTTGGAGTTCCGCCCTGACGCGGGCGCATGGCCACGGGGATCTGGGTCACTTTGCACCCGGAACGTATTGCCACGACCAGGGAGTCAATCGTGTCGCCGAGGTACTCCGCGGGATAGTGGTCAAGATACTGGCTGATGGCGCGGTCGTTGGCGGCACGAAATCCTGACGTCACATCCGTGAGGCGCGTCTTTGCAAGGCCGGAGATGACTTTTGCGAGGAACTGCATTGCCCATTTCCGGGGGCCGCTCACCTTGTATTCACCTTTGTCCGCGAATCGGGCGCCGATTGAGATGTCGGCGTGCTCCAGTCCGGCGAGCACCTCGCCGATGTTCCGGGGATCATGCTGCCCGTCGGCGTCGACCTGGATCACGCGGCTGTAGCCGAGGCGCTTCGCGTATTTGAAGCCGGCGCGCATGGCACCACCGACGCCGAGGTTGAAGGGAAGGTTCAAGACTGTCGCTCCGGCTTCTGCGGCAACTTCCGCGGTGGCGTCGGAGGAGCCATCATTGACGACCAGTACGTCGTAAGGGCATCCGACGCCGAGGACTTCGCGCACGGTGTCGCCCACCGACTCGGCTTCATTCCACGCCGGCATGATGACCAAGACCCGCGTTGAGTCATGATTTTCCATCGTTCTCCTATATGTCATCGTGGCTGGATGCGGTTGAGGAGGTCCTGGCTGATGCGACCCTGCCGTCCGCGGCATGAATCGATGAGCCCCTCCCAAGCGGCGATCGCCAAGTACCGTCGATCCGGGCTGAATGCGAAGCGGAGAAGCTGTGCTTTCGCGTCTTCCAGCATGCGCCGAATCACCCAGGCCGGGTTGCGGCGCCAGTACCTGCGGGCGAGTGTGGTGCCGTTTCGCATGATGTAGTACATCCGGAAAGGCGAGTAGTAGTTGAAGGACAAATCGTTGCCACGGAGCCGTAAGGGCCGCCCAAGCACCTTCGCCGGGAGGCGCGCCCCGAGCCTGTGCCCGACTTCGCAACCTGCCCCGATGAGGATGCTGTAGCCGGCTGCCCGGACTCGCGCGGTGAACTCGGAATCCACGCAGTCGATGAAAAAGCCCGACTCGAAGTTGCCGACGTCGGCCAAGGTAGTCATCGGGATGAAGAAACCGGACTGCATGGGATCGAAGGCTTCCGGAAATCCGTGGGATGCTCCGAGGACCGGCACCTGGTGCCCGCTGAACGTCTCAGCGCTCACGAAGCCCACTTTTTGTCCTTCGGCCGTGGCCCTGTCATAGGTGGCGAGGGCGCTTGAGACGTAATCCGGGACCGGCAGCGAGTCTTGGTCGAAAGTCAGCACGAAATCCGGGCGGCTGGTCGATTCCAGCTCTTCGAGTCCGCGGTTCAGTGCGGCTGCGATTCCGGAGTTGTTGTCCAGGCGCAGTACCTTGGTTCCGTTACCGGCAAGGTGGTCAAAGATCTGCTCCGACGCCGGAGACGTACTGCAGTCATCGACGACTATGAGTTCGTCTACTTGCGTCGCGATGGATTCAGCGTTGGTGAGCAGTTCGTCGTCTGGGTTGAAAGCGGCGATCACCGCTGCGGTTCGTCTTTGTGGACTTTCAATCACGGAGATGATCCTACCCGTCCACACTTACGGGGAGCGCCTTGGCGGGCAGCAGCCTTGACGCGGGGAGGAGGAGGCCGAAGAAGAGCAACGCTTCGCTGATGGCCATTCCCAGTGCCACACCCGGAACATTTGACGCCAAGCCGGCCACTACCATGAACGCGACTCCCGCAGCTGCCGACAGCCCGGTCCACAAGAGGACAGTACTCTGGCGCCCGGCGGGAATGAGGAGGTTCCTGATGAGGGGCGTTGAAGCCGAGAGGAAGAAGAAGGAAATCCCATAGAAGACGGACGTCGCGGTATCGGCCTTATTCGCGTCGCTGAACAGGATGGCAGAAGCCCATGGACCCAGCAGGCCCAGGCCGAGCGCTCCGGCGGCTCCGAGCGCGAGGTGCGTCATCAGCGCAACTGTGTGGCGCCGTCGGGAGTCCTCGGGGTTTCCCTCAAGCGTCCAGCTTTGAAAAGTGTTCCCGACGGCCACCACGCTGAAAAGGCCAAAGCGGTAGATGCTGTCCGCGGAGGCGAATCCGGCAGTGGCCGTTGCCAACGGCACCGTCGCCGTGGCTATCGGGACGGGGGATGAGGCGTAAGCGCTTCCGGCAAAATTGATTGCCGCGGTCCCACTTTCGGGAACGATCTCGCGGATGGCATTCCCCGGGCGCCGGGGGAACCACGTCCCGCTTTCCCCGAATCGAAGCTGGAATGCTATCGACGCCACAATGGTGGCAAGGAGTGCAAGGACGCCATAGATCCAAATCTGGCCGGTCGCAAGAATGAATGGCACGCTGAGCAGTGCTGCGCAGAACCGGGGAAGGGTGTCATAGACGGCCAGAATCCGCGGTTGTCCTGTGCCGATACCGAACCAGGCCGGGGAGAAGCCGGTGAGGGCAGTGGCCCACGCCATGGTAATCGCGTCAAGGCGGTAACCGTCGTGCGCTACGAGGGCAACGATGATGCTCATGAGCGGAAAAACGACGAGCGCAATGATGATGCGCGTTCGGATGCTTCTTGAATAAAGTGATGCGCGAGCCTGCGGTGAGGGGCTCCGGGCAATGGCCACGGGACCGGAAATGTTCCAGCTCCACAGAATGATCGTGGCGGCAAATACTCCGATGGCCTGGCCGGACGTGATGCTTGACCAGCCGGCCGGCCCTGCGACACGGGCAATGACGGGCAGCAGGAGGAAAGGCAGTACCAGTGCGAGAAGCGGAAGCAGCGTGAATCCAGCGAGTCGAAGCAACACGGGTTTCATTACTGGTAGGTCCTATTGCTCGACGGCGTGACCTTACGATGATACGCGATGATGCCTGCCCGCTAACGCCCTGGTAACTCGCCTAGAGTGGAGGTCATGAACGATTCGACGACGCCGGACGGCCAGGCGATCCGGGTGAGTGTCTGCCTTGCGGCCTACAAGGGATCCCGATTCATCGAGGAGCAGATCGCCTCGATTCTTCGGGATCTTGGTCCCGACGATGAACTGGTGGTCGTGGACGATGCGTCGCCCGATGACACCGCCGAGATCGTCAAGGGCATTCGGGACCCGCGGATCCGTTTTGTCGGGGCATCTGTGAACAAGGGCTATGTCAGGACGTTTGAACAGGCCGTGGAAATGAGCCGTGGCGAATTCATCATGCTTTCCGACCAGGATGACGTATGGATTCCCGGGCGAGTGGAAACCATGCTCGATGCGCTGGCCGACCACAAGGTTGTCGCAGGAAACTTCGACGTCCTCGGCGGTGGACCGAGACCTTGGATTCCAAGGCTTCGTTCTTCCGACTCGGCGAGGCACCTGGCCAATCTGTTCGCGATCCTGATCGGGTACCGGGCCTACTACGGATGCGCCATGGGCATCCGCCGGGATGCGCTCAATTACTTCGTGCCGATCCCGTCTTATGTGAACGAATCGCATGACCTCTGGCTCGCCATTTGCGGAAACGTTGCAAGGTCCATCCGCCACCTAGACGAATCGACCGTGCTCCGACGTCTGCACGACGACAACCAGACACCCGCCGGGTGGCGTTCGCTCGTCAAAATCATCAAAGCGCGGATGATGATCGCCCGCCTGATGTTCGAAGCGCTACGCCGGGTACGCCTGGGTTCTTGACGGCCTTCACCTTGGGGTTCGGTAGGCTGTTCCCATGCAGAAACTTCTGGTTACCGGCGGTGCCGGCTTCATCGGTTCGAATTTTGTCCACTACGTCCTGGAGCGCACTGAGGACAGTGTCACCGTTCTCGACAAACTAACCTACGCCGGCAACGTGGACTCCTTGAAGGGGCTTCCGGAGGAACGGTTCCAGTTCGTCCAGGGTGACATTTCGGACGCGGAACTTGTGGATCGGCTCGTTGAAGACTGCGACGTGGTGGTCCACTATGCCGCCGAATCACACAATGACAACTCGCTGCATGACCCGCGCCCGTTCCTGGATACAAACATCATCGGGACGTTCACGCTCATCGAGGCTGCCCGGAAGCACGGCAAGCGGTTCCACCACATCTCCACCGATGAGGTGTACGGCGACTTGGAGTTGGACGACCCCGAGCGGTTCACCGAAGCGACGCCGTACAACCCGTCCAGCCCCTACTCTTCGACCAAAGCCGGATCCGACCTTCTGGTGCGCGCATGGGTGCGATCGTTCGGACTGCAGGCGACCATCAGCAACTGCTCAAACAACTACGGGCCGTACCAGCATGTGGAGAAGTTCATTCCACGCCAGATCACCAACGTGATCGACGGCATACGCCCCAAGCTCTACGGCAAGGGTGAAAACGTCCGCGACTGGATCCACGCGAACGACCACTCCTCCGCCGTGCTTGCCATCATCGAAAAAGGCCGGATCGGTGAAACCTACCTGATCGGTGCCGATGGCGAGAAGAACAACAAAGACGTTGTTGAGCTCATCCTCAAGCACATGGGTCAGTCGCCCGATGCTTACGACCACGTCGTTGACCGGCCTGGCCACGACCTGCGGTATGCGATCGATTCGAGCAAGCTCCGCGATGAGCTCGGCTGGCAGCCGCAATACTCCAACTTCGACGCAGGAATCGAAGCCACCATCGATTGGTACCGGGACAATGAGTCCTGGTGGCGTCCGCAGAAGGCAGCCACTGAAGCCAAATACAAGGAACAGGGCCAGTAGACCAATGACGATCGAGTTTTCGAAGCCGCTTGCGGCCCGCGAAACGCCGATTCCCGGCGTCGTTCTCTATGAGCTGCCGGTTCACGGCGACAACCGCGGCTGGTTCAAGGAGAACTGGCAGCGGGAGAAAATGGTCGCGCTTGGGCTGCCGGACTTCCGTCCTGTCCAGAACAACATCTCGTTCAACGAGAAGGCCGGCACAACGCGCGGCATTCACGCCGAGCCCTGGGATAAGTTCATTTCGGTAGCGACGGGCCGGATATTCGGTGCGTGGGTCGACCTGCGTGAAGGTCCTTCTTTCGGCTCGGTCTTCACCGCGGAGCTTGATCCGAGCCAGGCCATCTTCATTCCGCGTGGGGTGGGCAACGCATTCCAGACCCTCGAGGACAATACGGCCTACACGTACCTCGTCAACGATCACTGGTCTGCGGACGCACAGAGCCAGTACACATTCCTCAACCTCGCCGACGAGACCGCTGCCATCGACTGGCCCGTGCCGTTGGACCAGGCTGAGCTGTCCGACAAGGACAAAGCGCATCCGCGCCTCGCCGAGGTCGAGCCGATGCCGTCCCGGAAGATCCTTGTGGTGGGTGCAGACGGCCAGCTTGGCAAGGCATTGCGTGGACTGTACGACGGCGACCCTTCGGTTGAGTTCGCGGCACGAGCCGACTTCGACCTATCAAAGGAAGAGTCGTTCGATGGACGGAACTGGAAGAACTACTCCGCGATCATCAATGCGGCCGCCTACACCGCGGTTGACGCCGCCGAGAGTCCCGAAGGCAGGGAAGCCGCCTGGCAAGTCAACGTCTCGGCCGTCGCGCGCCTCGCCAGGACCGCGATCGAATACGATCTCACGCTCGTTCATGTCTCCTCGGACTATGTCTTCGACGGGTCGCGGGAATCGCACGACGAAAACGAGCCGTACACCCCGCTTGGCGTGTACGGTCAAACCAAAGCCGCCGGGGACGCCGTCGTCAGCGTGGTTCCGCGCCACTATATCGTGCGCACCAGTTGGGTGATCGGCGAAGGCAGCAACTTCGTCCGGACCATGGCCTCGCTCGCCGATCGCGGGATCAAGCCGAGTGTCGTCAACGACCAGATCGGGCGGCTCAGCTTCACGGAAGACATCGCTGCTGGAATCAGGCACCTGTTGGAGTCCCGCGCGCCGTACGGCGCGTACAACCTCAGCAACGACGGTGAGCCGCAGTCGTGGGCGGACATCGCAGGAGACGTCTACGAGCTCCGCGGTGCCTCGGGAGACGACGTCACCGGCGTGAGCACCGAAGAATATTTTGCGGGCAAATCCGCAGCCCCGCGGCCGCTGAAGAGCATCCTCGACTTGAGCAAGATCAAGGGCGCAGGGTTTGTTCCGGCGAGCAGTGCCGCGAGACTGACGGCCTACCTTCGGGGCTAACACTCCGGAGAACGACTGCGTCAATGCAAAAGGTCTGGCCAGGCAGTGCCTGGCCAGACCTTTTGCGTTGGGTTTTGCGATCTTTACTCGACGCGCTGGCGTTCCGCGGGTTCCTTGCTTGCTTGGTTCCCGACGGCGGCAGTCGCCGGACGGCGCGCCGCCCAACGCAGCGCCCGGATCACCGGGACCGGGAAGAACGGCAGGCCGGGGTAGAGGAAACGGTACAGCTGGGCTGCCGCAACGACCAATGCAACGGCGAAGAGCAGGGTGAGGACTTCCCAGGAAAGGGGCGGCTGCCAATCCGGCTTGGTGAACATCACCAGCCAGTTCGCGAAGTCCGGTATTCCCACTACGTACCGTCGCAGGATGTACACGAAGCCGTAGATATGGGCAGCGCAGGTTGCCCAGAGAAGAATCTTGGCGACCCTGCGGCTGATGAGATTTGCGTGGAACTTGCGGAACCGAAGCGCCAACCCGGCCGAGATGACCGCGATCGCGAACAACGGGAGGCTGTACCTTCCTTGCCAGATGAATCCGCTGCTCGTGACAAGCGCGGCCTGGACCAGGGCGGGAACTACCGCAAGCATTCCGATCGCGGCCCAGAAGCCCAGCTGCAATCTAGCCGGACGCATCAGGAAGACCAGCAGCAACAGGGCAATGAGCAGCATGTTCCAGAACATCAGGACGGCTTGCGGCACCGGAGCATCAAGCCAGCCTGCGACTCCGATGTACTGATTGACGAAGTCGAACGACCTGTCCAGCATGGTGGCGAAGGCGTTGGAGGGCCGAAGGCCTTCAACCGCATTGGAGATTCCGGCGGGCGCCTCGCCTGCCGACGGAGGCGCGGTCAACATGATGAAGTTCCAGATGACACCCAGTGCCACTCCGATGGCGGACAATCCGGCAACTATGAGCAATAGCCGATTGCGGAAGATTGCAACGATGTCGGCGCCCCGGAAGAAGAGGCAGGCCACAATCGCCCCGCAAAGGAGCCACAACAAGGACACGTTCCTGGTGTTGGCCAAGGTCGCTGCCGATACTCCGACTGCCAGGATTCCCGGGCGGGCCAGGTGAAGCTGCCTTGAGTTCTCAAGCACGGAGACCAAACCGCAGAAGGCTGCCATCGACGCCGCGACCTCCAGGGAGTTCGGATTGATTCCCGTGGCCAGGAAGAAAACCATGGGCGTTGTCGCAACCGCGGCCGCAACCATGGGCCACTTGGGATGCCGCAGCCTCGACAGCGCGGTGAACCCGGCCGCATAGAAGGCGGCTGACATGAGTCCACTGACAATCCGCATGGCAAAGATCGCGGGGGCTCCGGACATGAACAGGCTAGGGAGCCCGACGAACCAGTAGTAGAAGGGGTTGTACAAGCCGGCCGAGGTCACGCCGATGGTGGTGTAGGTGTCGCCAACGGGAATGGCAGGCGCACAGCCCGCGGGCATCTCCTTGAGGAAGGCAAAACACCGCTGGGAATCGACGTTGGCGATGTAGGAGGGGACCTGTACGTGGATCCCGTTGCCATAGGACTCGCCGGGACCCGGGAAGAACTGCCCCCTCGCCACGGCTGCTGCCTTGATGGTGTGGGCGGGTTCGTCGGGATACGCCATCAGCGGCGTGGCCAGGATCCAGAGCGTGATCAGGGCTGAGAGCAAGGCAAAAACGCGGATGAAGAAACCGAATCCGGCCTTGGTGGCGGGGGACACGTTGCGAGTCCGGGACCGCAATCCGCCTGCCCGGGGGAGCGACTCCTGCCGAACGTCGGGACGAGCGGGGCCTTGGGCAGCTGGTTGGTCGATCATTGGTCGCTCCCGATCTTCTCAATCAGGCGTGACGCATCCCGCAAGGACTCTTCACTCGGGGAGGCCACCCCTGCGAAATAGGTCGAAGCGACCTGACCGTCGGGGCCGACCACGAAGTCTGCCCAGGATTTCACGAGGGACGCAACCTCCCCGTTCTTATAGCTGGTACAAAATGCCTGGTAGTTCACGTTCCCCAATGCGTAGCCGTGGTCGGTCTTGTCCGGAAGGCGAAACTCGACTCCCGTGGCCACCGTTCTGGTGGTGCCGTCCTGGACGGCCGCAGCCACCGAGTCCTTGGACATTCTGACGAAGCTGCCGCCAAACGAGAGCAACGCCGTGTCAAACCGGGACCCGATGGACGCCGAGTCCATGAAGGCTATTGCGCCGGCGGTGCCGTCGACTTTCTTGGCGATGTCGCTGAAGTTCTTGACCTCTTGGCCGCCGGGTATCTTGGCCCACTTGTTGCTTACCCCGGACGACCAACTGGGGGAGGCCGCCAGATAGCCCGTGCTGGCCGAGGTCAGCGCTGAAGCTGTGCTCGCGGTCACCGGGACGATCGGCGCGTCCGGGAGCGTGGTTCCCGGATTGATCGCTGCGATTGCCTTGTCATCCCAGCGATTGATATCTCCGGTGAAGATCCTGGCGAGCAGGTCAGGCGTGAGCTTGAGGCTCCGGATGCTTGGCATATTAAAGACGACGCCGATAGAGGTCACCGAGGTCGGAACGCTGAACGCCCCGTTCGGACCGCATTCCGCTTTGGTTGCGTCTTGTTGCTGAGCGGTCAAGGGGGCGTCGAGGGCTGCATAATAGGCCTGGCCCGTGGCCAAGGCTGTCAGCCCAACGTCAGAGCCGTCCGGAGAATAGCTCAATGACGTGGCCGTGAAGGTCTTTTTCCAAGCGCTGGACCATGCTCCGATCGGATCGCTCTGAATGGGACTTCCAATCGCAGTGAGCGCGCCGCGGATGTTTTGCTGTTTGGCTGGGGGACTGGCACAGGCGGCCAAGCTGATACCGACAAGCAGGAGGCATCCTGCCGCTCGGTGAATCGACCGATGATGCACCGGGGGTCCTTTCGATTACGGGTATAGCTGAGACTTGCGTCTTGATAACCCTAACCGTTCAACCTGAGCGTCGTAGCCCGTTTCGGCTCGATGCCCTCTGGTTGAGGCGCGGTGCACAGGTCCCGCTCCGTGCAGGAGACTTAGTAATTCAGGGATTGACAGCCTGCAAGCGCGTTGCCTGAGCTGTACTGCGCTATCCCGATCCCATAAGTACAAACCGTGTATCTGCCCCGTTGAGTGACGGGGACCAGCGTCGAGTAGCCGTGATTTCCGGTAATGCCGAAAGCGTTGTTCACATCAGCCCTCGAAACGTTCGCCGCGAAGGCATACCCCTGACGGCTCCCGTCCGGATACGTAATGTAGACATGCACTGGATTGGACGAGCCCGGAACCGCCGGGTCGTATGTCCACCCCGTCGCCCTGATATTGGCTTGTCCTGACACCGATGCAACTCCGACGGAGTCGAGGTAGCCGGCCGGGACTGGCGTATTGCTTACCTGAATGGACATGCATCCAAGCGCCGTGTTCCCCGAAGCGAGCGGGGCAACCGGGATGGCATAGGCACAGGCGGTGTAGGTGCCGGTGCCCTTGGTTGGCAATGAGGCGCTGAAGCCGTGATTACCGGTAATGCCGAAGGCGTTGTTCAGATCGGGACGGGATTGATTTGCCGTGAATGCCGTGCCGACGTTGCTTCCATCCGGTGCCTGGACATAGACATGGACAGGAATGCTGGCCGCGGTGTTGGTGGGGTCGAATGCCCAGCCCGTCGCAACGAGGTTGGCCGCGCCAGGCGCCTGCGAGATTCGAATGGAGTCGTAATATCCCTTCGGCGGCGGGTTGGATCCGACAGTGATGTCTTTGCAGCCAAGCGCGGTGTTGTAGTACTGCCCGATGGCATAGGTACACACGTGATATGTACCGGCTTTGCTCAGGCTGATCGACTTGTCGAAGCCATGGTTCGAACCGTAGCCGGTAGCGCTTCCCACATCCGGCCTGGAAGTGTTGGCCGTGATGCGGTAGCCCGTGGTCTGTCCGCTGGGGTCGGTGACGTAAGCGTCGGCGAACGAGGCCGTTTGCGGGTTGGCACGGTCAATGGCCCAGCCCGTCAGGCGAAGGGAAACGTCGTCGGGAGCACGAACCTGTCCGAGCGTGTCGAACGATCCGATGGGAGGTTCAACACCGTTTGCCTGAAAACTCTTGCAGCCAAGGTCTACAGTGCCGTTGACGCTGACGGCGGTGGCGCAAACCTTGTACGTGCCGGATGCGGTGATCTGGATGTTGTTGTCAAAGCCGTGTGCAGGGCCGTAACCGAAGGCTTGATCAACGTCCGGGCGATATGCGTTCGCCAGGAACGAGTACCCGGTGGTCACGTTGCCCGGATCGGTGACTGAAATATTGACGGGAGTCGATACCCAAGGTCTGGAAAGGTCTACAGACCAGCCCGTGACCCTCAGGTATGCCGAGGTGGTGTCCCGGACGAGCGACAGTGAATCGAACGAACCCCTGGCTGGATTGCCGGCAAACCTTTGGAGGGAAGCGTAGTCCCCGTTCCAGACGTCCGAGTCGCCGCTGAAGGGACCCGTACTGCTGTACTGCCACATGCTGTAGTTGGCCCAACTGGAAGGAAGAATTCCAGCGTCGTTCGACGGCCCGCCTGGATACGAGGCGACCCAGAGGGGGTAGTCCCCGAATCCGGCAGGATCTCCGGTGCACTGTTTCCACCAACTCGTGTTGGTGTAGATCATCGGGAGCCGTCCCGTCAGGGAACGCATGGTGTTGCCGAAATTCTGTACCCACGACGTGAGCTGGGCGGGCGACATGTCGTAGCAGGTGTTGCCCATATAGACGCCGTTGATGGTCTGCCCTGCATACGGATTGAACTCAATGTCCAGGACGGGCGGCAACGTTGCGCCGTCCGAGCTCCATCCGCCACCGTTTTGCACGAAGTAGTTGGCTTGATCGGCGCCTGAGGACCAGTTGGGAATCGCGAAGTGGTAGGCGCCGCGGATCATTCCGACTGCCCGCGAGCCTTGGTACTGCGAACTGTACGAGGGGCTGGTGTAGTAGTTTCCCTCACTGGCCTTGACGTAGGCGAATCGCGCCCCCATATTCCACTGCTGCTGCCAATCGACGCCGGCCTGGTAGTAGCTGACATCGAGACCCTGGATGCCGAAGGTGGGTGTCCAGCTGCCCTGGGCGGTTACCGCGCCCTGGACTCGTGGGGAGCGTTGGCCCATCTGCGCGCCCCCTGGTCCGGCAGCTGCGCGCATTGCGGCTTGGCGATCTGTGCTGCTTTGGGTCGTCGCGGTTGGTGACGGCGTTGCTGTCTGGCTTTTTGCTGCCGGCTGCGTCGGTGAAGGCGTTGAGCTTGCGCTCGGCAACTGGGTCGCCGTCGTTTGCGGGGAGTTAGCGGGAGACGACGTCGGGGAGCTCGCCGGGGAGGGCGTCGGTGAAGGAGCCGGTGCTGCAACGGCCGTCGTTGCAGAGAGAAGCAAGACCGCCGCGCCGCACATCGCTGTTAGCGCAAGGTCTTGAACGCGGCGCACCCGGGAAGTGGAGACAGGGGCTTTAAATTGAATGGTCTTCATCTCTTGGCTCCACACGAGATTGCCGGCTCCCGATGGGGCGGCACTTGATTCATTCCGCCGTTTCAAACCCGCGACGGTAAATGGCTGTTGGCACTTCTAATTCGAAGGCAACCATAACACTGATGTGCAAGGTGGTGCTAATGTGGCCAATGGGATTTGAGTGAGTGGTTCAATGCAGTTCGGATACTGTCTGCACGGCCGCCAACAGCCAAACACCGCCGCTCCGGCCTGCGCAGTGCAGGCCGGAGCGGCGGTGGTTTGTTTACTTGG